>JAKFDG010000265.1:0-2730 GCA_036677285.1 Pseudoxanthomonas sp. | reverse complement strand
CCCCGAAGCGCCCGCATCGATGATGCGCGTGGTCATGTCGGCCTGCTCGATCGCGGTGCCCAGGCGCAGGAACTGGAAGCCGACGTCGCGGCTGACGTTGGCGGTCAGCAGCCCCGACACCTTCAGGCAGCCGTCGGCGATGCGGGTGATGAACTCGATCCGGTAACGCCGGTTGATGCTGCGCTCGCCATTGGCGTCGATATACAGGTGCAGGTCGTTGATGGCTTCCCACACCTCCTGCGGCAGCGTATCGCGGATGCTGCGCAGGATTTCGCGCGCGCCGTCCACCGAGCTGCGCAGCGACGAAGGATTGCGTTCGTCCAGCAGCAGGAAACGCAACACATCGGCGTCGCTGATGTCGTCGCCGGCATGGGGGAAGTGTTCGCTGAAGACATCGGTCGCGCCGACGGTGTCCACCATCGGCCGCCAGGCGAAACGCACCGAGCGCGGCAGGTCGAGCTGCAGCTGGCTGCCGACACCGACCAGGCGCGCGGTGTTTTCCGCACGCCGTACGTAGCGGCTGAACCAGTAAAGGTTGTTGGCCACGCGCGAGAGCATCAGTCGGCCTCCTCGTCCAGGTCGACCACCCACGTATCCTTCGCACCGCCGCCCTGCGAGGAATTCACCACCAGCGAGCCTTTCTCCATCGCCACCCGGGTCAGGCCGCCGGTGGTGACGTAGGTGTCCTCGCGCGACAGCACGAACGGCCGCAAGTCCAGGTGCCTCGGCGAAGGGCCTTCATCGGTGACGATCGGCGCGGTGGACAGCGACAGCGTCGGTTGGGCCATGTAGTTGCGGGGATCGGCCAGGATCAGCTTCTTGAAGCTGTCGCGCTGGCGCTTGGTCGAGCGCGGACCGATCAGCATGCCGTAACCGCCGGACTCGTTGGCCGGCTTGACCACCAGCTTTTCGATGTTCTCCAGCACGTACTTGCGTTCCTTCGAGTTGTGGCAGAGGTAGCTCGGCACGTTGGGCAGGAGCGGATCCTCGTCCAGGTAGTACTTGATCATCTTCGGCACGTAGGCGAACACCACCTTGTCGTCGGCCACGCCCGCGCCGGGCGCATTGGCCAGCGCGACCTTGCCCGCACGCCAGCTGCGGATCAGGCCCGGCGCGCCGAGGACCGAGTCCGGGTGGAACACTTCCGGGTCGATGAACTGGTCGTCGACGCGGCGATAGATGACATCGACGCGCTGCGGGCCGTAGATGGTGCGCATGTAGGTGCAGTCATCGTCGGCCACGAACAGGTCGCTGCCTTCCACCAGTTCGATGCCCATGGCCTGGGCCAGGTAGGCGTGCTCGAAGTACGCGCTGTTGAACACGCCCGGCGTCAGCAGCGCGATCACCGGCGTGTCGCCGGGCCGCGGCGACAATGCCGCGAGCGTGTCGTAGAGCTGCGAGGGGTATTCGTCCACCGGCAGGATCGAGCTGGTCTCGAACAGTTCCGGGAACACGCGCTTGGCGACCATGCGGTTCTCCAGCATGTAAGACACGCCACTGGGAATGCGCAGGTTGTCTTCCAGGGCGTACAGGGTGCCATCGCCGTCGCGAACCAGATCGGAGCCGCAGATGTGCGCCCACACGCCGAGCGGCGGTTTCACGCCGACGCACTGCGGGCGGAAATTGACCGAGTCCTTCAGCAGCATCGCCGGAAACACTTTGTCCTTGACGATCTGCTGCCTGCCGTAGATGTCGCCGATGAACAGGTTCAGCGCGCGCATGCGCTGCTTCAGGCCGGCTTCGGTGCGCTGCCATTCGGTGCGCGGGATCACCCGCGGGATCAGGTCGAAGGGAAGGGTGCGGTCTACATTGCGGCCGTCGGAATAGACGGTGAAGGTGATGCCCATGACCCGGGCGATGACGTCGGCGGCCACCTGGCGTTCGGCGATCTCGCGGCCGGAAAGCCCGCCGAGGTATTCGACCAGGCGGCGCGCGGCCGGGCGCGGCTGGCCATCGGCCTGGATCAGCTCGTCGAAAGTGGTGGTTCGGTACTTCGCCCAGTCCATCCGCTCCCTTTCCATCGCCCCTGCCCGGGCCACGGCCAGGATAGGTGATGCAGTGCAACATGCCCGGAACCGGGATGGGCGTCAAGCGTTGCAGGGCGGCTGCCAGCAACCGCCGCGAGGTGACGACCTGCATGACCCCTGGGACCTAGGGGCGTCAATCCTCGAGTTCGACGAAATCCTTTTCGCGCAGGGCCAGGAACGCCCAGAACGGCACGCCGCGCGCCGCCCATTCGGTGTTGGCTTCATCCAGGACGCTGACCAGGGTGTCGAAATCCGCTTCGGCAACGTGATGCATGTCGCCAGCGCCCTCGAACAACAGCACGTAGCCATCCGCGGGCATCCACTGCAGGTCGCGCAGGCAGTCGGAAAGCGCGTCCCAGTTGCGGCCGGAGGACGTCGGGAATTCCAGCGCCACGGCGATGCGCAGCAACAAGGTGGCCTTGTTGCTGCAGCCCAGCAGGTCGATGTGCATGGGCAGCAGGCCGGCATCGCGCGCGGCGGCACCCAGGCTGTCGAGGTCCTCCGCGGTCACGAAGAACACACCGGCGCGCGCGGGGTCGTCCAGGCCCAGGTCGAAACCGGATTCGGTCATCGCTTCACCGTGAAGCTGCGGAAAGATTCGTAGTGGTCATCGCTGTAGAAATACACCTCCGGCGGTTCTCCGCCGGTGACGATTCGGCGAGCGCCGCGATGGTCCAGGCCGGGGGTTTCCACGGTGTACTCG
>JAKFDG010000264.1:0-2730 GCA_036677285.1 Pseudoxanthomonas sp. | reverse complement strand
ACGCGGGTGCGGCAATGCGCCACGCAACGTTCGATATCGGCGAAATCCTCGATCCCGTACCAGAACACCTTCCATTTCTCCTGCTTGTAGCAGCCATCCGATTCCGCGTAGTAGAAGATGTTGACCTGGTTGTTGTGGCGCGAGCGCCAGAACAGCCGTGGATTCTCTTCGCGCATCACATGCCAGACGGCGCGGCCCAGCCCTTCGCCCTGCGCATCGTCCAGCACTGCGAACTTGTCCAGGTAGGTGAAGCCGTCCTCGCTGGTCAGCACCAGCGCGGTACGGTAGTTCTCGCTGATATAGACCTTATGCGGCTGGGTGCGCTCGAAGTAGTCGGGCATGAGCGTGCGGCCGAAACTGGATTCGATCAGCTCGCGCAGGCGTTCGAGATCGACGCCCTCCCACGAATCGAAGCGCAGCACGCGCTCGCCACGGCGCACCAGCGTGCCGGAGCCCTTGTGGGTGAACAGCTCCTTGGCCAGTTCCGCCGGCTTGGTGATCGACACCGAGGTGGTCAGTGGCAATTTGTCCAGCAGGTCCTTGATCTGTTCGATCTTCACCCGCATGCCGCCGTTGATCCAGGGCTGCGCCATCAGCTCGTCGTATTCGGTGGACAGGTTGATGGAATCGATCACCGCCCCTTTGTCGTCCAACAATCCGCCAGTGCCAGTGAGGAAGATGATCTTGTAGGGCTGCAGCACCTGCACGAGCTCATTGGCGGCGAAATCGGCATTGATGTTGAGGATCTGGCCGCCTACCGTCTCGCCCAGGCTGGCGATGACCGGAATCGAACCGGCCTTCAGGCTCGCCTCTATGGGCGACTGGTTGATGCGCTTCACTTCGCCGACCAGCCCATACGCCTGCGGGTCCAGGTATTCGGCCTCGAACACGCCGGACACGATCGAGGTCGCGCGCGCGCCCGACTCCTGCAACGCCTCCACGAGGGCGAGGTTCTGCTGCAGGAAGACCTTGCGCACGATGGCCAGCACTTCCGGCGTGGTCACCCGCAAGCCATTCACGGTCTGCTTTTCGATGCCGGCAGCGGTCATTTCCTCATCCAGCTGTGGGCCAGCGCCGTGCACGACGATGGGCGTCAGTCCTACTTCCTGCAGGAACGACAGCGAAGAAGTCAGCGCATCCAGGTCGTCGCGCAGCACCGCGCCGCCGACCTTGACCACGGCGAAGCGTTTGGCGTCCAGCTGCGAGAAGCGCTTGACGTACTGGGAGATCTCCTTGGCACTGGCCATGCTGGACAGCAGGCGGATGATGGTCTGCCGGGTTTGCTTGTGCGATTCCATGTCTATGCTTGCTCGAAAATCCGCTGGATCGTGGTGGTGTAATGCTGCAGCTGATCGAGCGAAACCCACTCATCGGCGGTGTGCGCCTGGGCGATGTCGCCGGGACCGTAGACCAGCGCGGTCAATCCCGCATCCGAGAACAGCGAGGCCTCGGTCCAGAAATCGACCGCATTGCCGACTGGCAGCCCGAGCTCGTCGGCGAGGTCGCGTGCAGCCAGGCGACGTTCCTCGGCGCGGGCCACATCGCCCGAAGGCAATGACGGGCCGCGGAAGGTTTCCTCGTATTCGGCCAGCGCGTCGGCATTGGCGAACCCGCGGAACTGCGCATGCAGCGTATCCATATCCTGCGATGGCAGCGGGCGGAAACCGAAGCGCACCTCGGCGCTGGGCGCGATCATGTTGGCCTTGATGCCGCCTTCGACCCGGCCAATGTTGAAGCGCAGCCCGGTCAAGCCACCGAAGCGCAGATGATGCTGGTCCTGCACGAAATCCAGCGCCGTGGTGCCCCAGCGCATCGCGTGGTGCAGTGCGCTGAGCGTCAGCGCATTCTCGGCCGAAGCATGGCCGGCCTGCCCCTTGAACCCCATCCGCACCGCGCTGATGCCGCGATGCGCCAGTACCGCCTGTCCCTGGGTGGGCTCGGCGATGATGGCTTCCTTGAAGCCATGGTCACGGGCAAGGAAGGCGGCGATGCAACGCGCATCATTGGCTTCCTCGTCGCTGGTGAACAGGAACGCCGCAGCGCCCTTCGTCGCCTGCGCCGCGGCAATCAACCCGGCCGCAGCGCCCTTGATGTCGCATGCGCCGAGGCCGATGGCGCGTTCCTCGGTCACCCGCAGCTTAAGTGGATCGGCGGTCCATGCCGGCGACGACGGCACCGTGTCCAAGTGCACGTTGAACACCCGCTTCGGTTCGCCGCGTACGGCGAACAGCGACACCGCACCGGCACCGTGGTCGACGACTTCGACGCGGAAATCCGGAAGCTGCGCACGGAGGTAGTCGAAGATGCCGCCGGTGGTGATGGCGCGCGGCGGGTTGCGGGTATCGTGGGAGACCAGCGCTTCGAGATGCTTGAGGATGGCGGACAGCATCAGCGGTTGATTTCCGCCCACAGGGTGCTGCTCATGCCGAACAGCTTGATGAAACCCTCGGCCTCCTCAACCCCCCAATCCGCCGACTGCGCATAGGTGGCGCCCTTGGCGTTGAGGATGTGCGGGGAACTGATGACCACCGCGTCCACGCGTCCGCCGCGGGTCTCCAGCGTGACCTCGCCGTTGACGGTGGATTGCGAGGAAGCCAGGAACGCTTCCAGGTCGGTCTTCAGCGGATCGTGATAGAAACCTTCGTACACCAGCTCCACCCACTTGCGCGCCACCTCCGGCTTGAAGCGGTTCTGCTGCTTGGTCAGCACCGCCTCTTCCAGCGCGCGATG
>JAKFDG010000263.1:0-6513 GCA_036677285.1 Pseudoxanthomonas sp. | reverse complement strand
TACAACGAGGAACTGGTGAAGGCTGGCGTGCTGCTGGCGGGCGAAGGCCTGCAGCCCAGTTCCAAGGGTGCGCGGGTCCGGTTCTCCGGCAACAAACGGACTGTCATCGACGGACCGTTCCCGGAAACCGAGGAACTGGTCGCCGGGTTCTGGCTGATCCAGGTGAAGTCCAGGGAAGAAGCTATCGAATGGGTCAAGCGCTGCCCGAATCCGATGCCGGGCGAGTCGGAGATCGAGATCCGCCAGGTATTCGAGGCAGAGGACTTCGGCGCCGAATACACCCCGGAGTTGCAGGAACAGGAAGAACGCCTGCGCGCGCAGCTGGCCCGCCAATAGCCATCCGCGCAATTCCGCTTGCCGTACAGCGGGGAAGAATTCGCGCTTGTTGTCGATTCTTTCCTTGCCTGATCGTCGCATGCAATGAAGGCGCTTTCCGGACACTGTCCAGCCGGCACCAGCAGCTTACCGTCCCCTCCCCCTACTCCATCGAAACGGACAACCCGACATGAAAATATTCCTCGCCCTGTCTGCCCTGCTGGCGTTTGCAATCGTCATCGTACTCATCCTGGCGGCGCGCAAGCCGGATGAGTTCAGCGTGCAACGAAGCACCACCATCGATGCACCGGCCGAACGCATTTTCCCGCTGATCAACGACCTGCGGGCGCATGAAACCTGGTCGCCCTTCGACAAGCCCGATCCCGCAACGCGCAAGACCTATACGGGTGCCGCCACGGGCGCGGGTTCCGCGTACGCATGGGAAGGTTCCGGGCAATCAGGAACGGGACGCATCGCCATTGTCGAGTCATCGCCCGACTCGAAGATCACCATGCAACTGGACATGCTCAAGCCATTCAAGGCCAGCAACGTCGTGCGCTTCACACTTGAGCCCACAGGTACAAGCACCCGGGTCAGCTGGAGCATGCAGGGCAAAACCCCATTCCTGGCGAAGATCATGCATGTTTTCGTGAACATGGACCGCATGGTGGGCGGGGAATTCGAGACCGGCCTGACCAACCTGAAAACTCTCACCGAGAAATAGAACCATCACCATCTCCGCAGGACTGGATACCCATGAAAATTGCTCACCTGATTGTTGCTGTGATGCTGCCCGCTTCCATGCCTTCCATCGTGCTGGCCGCCGACACCACCTACCAGATCGATCCCGCCCACACCTATCCAAGTTTCGAAGCCGACCACATGGGCATATCGGTCTGGCGCGGCAAGTTCAACAAGACCAGTGGCACGCTGGTCCTGGACAAGGCCGCCGGCACGGGCAGCGTGGACGTCGTCATCGACATCGCCAGCGTCGATTTCGGATTGGAGGCGATGCAGGCGGAAGCCCTCGGTCCCAACTTCTTCGATACCGCCAAATATCCACAGGCGACCTATCGCGGAAAACTGGAATCCTTCCAGGGTGGAGTGCCAACACGCGTTGTCGGCGACCTGACCCTGCATGGCGTGACCAAACCGGTCGAGCTGAAGGTCAATTCCTTCAAGTGCATCCCGCATCCGATGCATAAGCGCGATCTGTGCGGCGCCGACGCCACCGCCACGTTCGATCGCGAACAATTCGGACTGACTGCCGGCAAGGACTACGGGTTCGACATGGACGTGACTTTGCGCATCCAGTTCGAAGCGGTGCAGGCGGAGTGAATCTTCGCCTTGCACGGCAAAGTTCGCCATGGTCTGATCATCGCCTATGACGACAACGGACACACATCGCGCCATCGACGCGGTCTGGCGCATCGAATCGGCCCGGCTCATCGCCGGGTTGGCGCGCATGGTCCGCGATGTCGGCCTCGCCGAGGAACTGGCACAGGATGCACTGGTAGCCGCACTGGAGAAGTGGCCACAGTCCGGCGTACCCGACAACCCTGGCGCCTGGCTTATGGCTACTGCGAAGCATCGCGCAATCGACCGGCTGCGTCGCAGCAAGCTGCTGCAGCGCAAGCACGAAGAACTCGGGTACGAACTGGAGATGGACTGGGAAGAGACGGCTGCGGGGCAAGAAGCGGCGCTGGACGACGACATCGGCGACGACCTGCTGCGGCTTGTCTTTACCTCCTGCCATCCGGTCCTCACCGCCGAGGCGCGTGTGGCATTGACGTTGCGCCTGCTGGGCGGCCTGACCACGGACGAAATCGCGCGTGCCTTCCTGGTGCAGGAAACGACGATCGCGCAACGCATCGTCCGCGCCAAACGCACCCTCTCCGAAGCACGCGTACCGTTCGAAGTACCGCGCGGCGGCGAACGGGGGGAGCGCCTGGCTTCGGTACTGGGCGTGATCTACCTGATCTTCAACGAAGGTTATTCGGCGACAGCCGGCGATGACTGGATGCGTCCAGCACTCTGTGAAGAAGCGCTGCGTCTGGGCCGCATCCTCGCAGAGCTGGCGCCGCAGGAACCCGAAGTCCACGGCTTGGTGGCGTTGATGGA
Source organism: Pseudoxanthomonas sp. (assembly GCA_036677285.1). Lineage (GTDB taxonomy): Bacteria > Pseudomonadota > Gammaproteobacteria > Xanthomonadales > Xanthomonadaceae > Pseudoxanthomonas_A. The sequence goes on along the minus strand of JAKFDG010000263.1, from coordinate 4,077 downwards.
AATACAGAGCTCGCGTTCGCGCGCACGCGTCGGCCCCACCGGCGCGCCCGTCCTGCTGCTCGAACAGGATCGCGCGCGTTGGGACCAGCTGCTCATCCGCCGCGGCCTTACCGCGCTGGAGCGCGCCGGCAAGCTCGGTGGCGCACGCGGACCGTATGCGCTGCAGGCCGCCATCGCGGCCTGCCATGCGCGTGCGCCGACCGCAGCCGAAACCGATTGGGTACGCATCTCGGCGCTTTACGACGCACTCGGCCAACTGGCGCCCTCCCCCATTGTCGACCTGAACCGCGCAGTCGCGCTGTCGATGGCGTTCGGTCCGGCCGCGGGCCTCGAGCTCGTCGACCAGCTGACTACCGAACCGGCGCTGGCCAATTACCACTTGCTGCCCAGCGTGCGCGGCGACCTGCTGTTCAAGCTAGGTCGCTACGACGAGGCGCAGGTGGAATTCATGCGAGCAGCGGAGATGACGCGCAATACGCGGGAAAAACAGTTGCTGCTGGATCGCGCGCAGGCATCAGCCGTTGGCGCAGTTACGAATGCTCCCTGAAGCACCTGCACTCGCTTCGCATCGGGCGGGGAATGGCGGCGACGGTGCCGCCATGTCCAAGGTCATAGCTCGACCAGCCCCTTGAAGCCACCCCAGAACATGCGCTTGCCGTCGAACGGCATCGATTTCGGATCCATCATGCTGGCCAGGCGCGGGTCTGCCATTGCCTTCTTGTTGACCCGGTCGCGTTGAGCGCGCGATTTGTACACGATCCACGAAAACACCACGGTCTCGCCTGGCTTCAGCTTCACGGCTTGCGGAAAGGAGGTGACCTTGCCGACAGGCACGTCATCGCCGACGCATTCGACGTAGGCCAGCGCGCCATGCTCCATCCATACCTTGCCGGCCTTGCGCGACATCTTGCGATACGCGTCGATGTTCTTCAGCGGTACCGCCAGTACGAAACCGTCAACGTAGTTCATACATCCTCCGCAATGATGGGGGTGATCGCCTGCTAACCCAGTAGCGTTTCCATCATGGAGCCCCGGATGTCAATTTCCCGTCATTTGCTGATTCATGCCATGCATCAGCGAAGTCAGGCACGCAATGCGGTTTCCAGTTGCGTGCGCAACTCCGGTTTGTGCGCGAACGGATCCGCCGGATTGCGCAATGCCACCAGGTCTTCCGCGCCTTGCCGGATACCGTCCAGCGCATGCGGATGCGAGACGATGTAGAACGCCTCGCGCCGTATCGCGTCGAAGGTCAGCTGCGAGATGTCCGCGGCGCTCAGCTTGCCCGACGTGACCGCTTTGTTGACCATCGCCTGCGCGATCAGCTGCGACGGCGTTGCCGGAGCATCGTTGGCCAGTTCCGAGGGGCGGTTGCGGTGCGACTTGTGGATTCCCGTCGGCACGAAGTAAGGGCATAGCACCGAGCAATGCACCTGGTCGGTGACCAGCGAAAGGTCGTGGTAAAGGGTTTCCGACAGCGATACCACCGCGTGCTTGGTCACGTTGTAGACGCCGGTGTTGGGCTGGTTCAACAACCCGGCCATCGACGCGGTGTTGACGATATGGCCGCGGTAACCCGGTTCCGCCTTGGCCGCAGCGAGCATCAGCGGCGTGAAGGCGCGCACGCCGTGGATGACGCCCCACAGGTTCACCCCCAGTGCCCATTGCCAGTCCTGCACGGTGTTTTCCCAGATCAGCCCAGCCGATCCGATGCCGGCGTTATTGAAGAGCAGATGCACGCCGCCGAAGGTCTGCATGGTCTCCGCAGCCAGCGCGTCGATCTGCGCGCCATCGGAGACATCCACGATCCGCGCCAGGACTTGCGCACCTTGCGCTTCGAGCTCCAACTGCGTTTCCTCAAGCGTATCGGCCTGCACATCGGCCAGCACCAGTTTCATGCCCAACTCTGCGCCCGTCCGCGCGAATTCCCGGCCGAAGCCGGAACCTGCGCCGGTGATCACCGCGACCTTGTCTTTGAAATCGTCCATTGCAATCTTCCTTGTTCGTGTCGAGGGTCAGACCGCGCTGTAGCCGCCATCGACGGCCAGGATCTGGCCGGTGATGTGCTTGCCGGCATCGGAGGCGAACAACAATGCGGCGCCCTTGAGGTCCTCGTCGTCGCCCAGTCGCTGCAACGGAGAATTTCCGATCAGCGCTTCCTCGCCTAGCGTCTTGATCAATACATTCGACATCTTGGAAGGGAAGAAACCCGGCGCCAGCGCGTTGACGGTGATGCCATGCCTGCCCCACTCACCCGCCAGGGCACGGGTAAAGTTCACCAGCGCACCCTTGCTGGTGTTGTAGGCGATGGTCTGCATGGGTCCAGGCGGATTGCCGCGCAGGCCGGCGATCGAGGTGATGTTGAGGATGCGTCCGTACTTGCGCGGGATCATCGAGCGCTTGCCGATCTGCTGGGTCAGCAGGAACACGCCGCGGATGTTGAGGTTGAACACCTTGTCCCAGGCCTCGACCGGATAGTCTTCCGCCGGCGCGCCCCAACTGGCGCCGGCATTGTTGATCAGGATGTCGACGTGTCCGAGTTTTTCAAGCGCGGCATCCGCCAACGCTGCGATGTCGGCATCCTTCGAGCCGTCAGCCGCAACCCAGTCCGCATCGATCCCCAGCTTCTGCAGGTGCAGCTGCGCCTGCTGCAGTTCATCGCTCTTGCGTGCGGACAGCACCAGCCGGGCGCCTTGGCTGCCAAGGGCCTCGGCCATCTGCAGGCCGAGGCCGCGCGAGCCACCGGTGATCAGGGCGGTCCTGCCGGTGAGGTCGAAGAGATTGTTTCCAGCCATGTCTTTGTGTCCCGGTTGCGAAATCGGTGATCGGTAATCAGTTCAGAAACAGACGTCCCGCATGTCCAGCGTGGTGCGATCCAGGCTGGCCAGCAAATCCAGTTGCGGATCGACTTTCGGCAATTCCCAGACGAAGAAGTAGCGCGCCGCGCTGCGTTTCCCTTCATGGAAATCGCCGTCCTTGTTATGCGCCGCCAATGCCTGTTCCAGCCAGACCCAGGCGATGCAGATGTGGCCGAAAGCTTCCAGATAGAGGCTTGCGTTGGCCAGGGTGACTTGCGGATCGCCGGCCGACCAAAGCATGCGCGTCACTTCGGCCAGGCGCCTGAATCGGGTTTCCAGCGCTCTGGCATAACCCTCCAGCGTTCCGTGCGCGGAGGCCCTGGCTATGGTCTGCGTGACCCGTCCGGCGAACAGCTTGAACGCGGCGCCATCGTCCATCACCACCTTGCGCCCGAGCAGGTCCAGGCCCTGGATGCCATGGGTGCCTTCATGGATCGCATTGAGTCGGTTGTCGCGATAGAACTGTTCGACCTTGTATTCGCGGGTATAGCCATAACCGCCATGCACCTGGATGGCCAGGTCGTTGGCGGCCACGCACCACTGTGAAGGCCAGCTCTTGGCGACCGGGGTAAGGATGTCCAGCAGCAGCGTCAACTGCGCACGTTCCGTGGCATCGGTGCTGATGCGCGCTTCATCGATCAGCTTCGCGCAATACAGGTTGAAAGCAAGTGCGCCTTCGACGTAGGACTTCTGCGCCAGCAGCATGCGCTTCACGTCCGCGTGCTGGATGATGCGCGCCTGCGGGCTGGAAGGATCCTTGCCGGCATTGCCGATCGGACGGCCCTGCGGACGGTTGCGCGCATAGTCCAGCGCATGCAGGTAGCCGGTGTAGCCCAATGCGACCGCGCCCAGGCCGACGCCGATGCGCGCCTCGTTCATCATGTGAAACATGTACGCGAGCCCATGATGCGCCTCGCCGATCAGATAGCCGATCGCCCCGCCCTGCCCGCCTGGCCGGTAACGCGTGCCTTCACCGAAGTTGAGCAGGCAGTTGACCGTCCCGCGATATCCCATCTTGTGGTTGATGCCCGCCAGCTGCACGTCGTTGCGTTCGCCCAGCGTGCCGTCATCGTTGACGAGGATCCTGGGTACCAGCAGCAGCGAAATGCCTTTGACTCCGGGAATCAGCTTGCCATCGGGGCCGGGAATCTTCGCCAGCACCAGGTGCACTATGTTCTCGGATAGTTCGTGGTCGCCGCCGGAGATCCACATCTTGTTGCCG
>JAKFDG010000262.1:0-2778 GCA_036677285.1 Pseudoxanthomonas sp. | reverse complement strand
CTGAAGTGCGTCGCTGGCCGCTGCGCCTGAAAATCGTGCTGCTGCTGTTCCTGTCGTCCGTGTTGCCCCTTGCAATCATGGGGGCGATCGAGTTTTATCACGCGCGTGACGCGGTACTGAAAAGCACCAGCGCGCTGCTGGTGGCGCGCGGCGACGAGGTTGTGGGCAAGCTCGATGACTCCAACAAACTGTATCGGGGCATCGCCGACCGCGTTGCCGACCTGCCGGATGTCGTTCGATACACGCAGGCAACGGCATCCCGCAAAGACCTGGCGCCCGCGGTCCGCGGTTTGTTCGACGTATTCTTGAAGTCCGACGCCAATATTCGCGGTTTCGCGATTCTGGATTCGACAGGCACCGTGGTGCTCGGCACGGAAGAGCCACTGATTGGACGCAATCTTGCCGGCTACCGCTACGTGCGGGAGGCAATCCAGGGAACATCAGTTATTTCTGACCTCCACATTTCGGGCGCCGAAACCGGCGCGACTCCAACGATCGCGTATTTGGCGCCGATCCGGGACCAGCGCGGGCAGGTCGCAGGAGTGAACGTCGTTTGGGTCCGGGCGAGCGCGATCTGGAAGGTGATTGCGGAGGGCAACGAGAAGGCGGGGAGCAAGAGCTTTTCCGTGCTGTTCGATCAATTCGGCGTGCGCATCGCACACAGCTACAACGAGGGCATCGTGTTTCATCCTGGCGGGCGGCTCGATTCAGCCACGCTGGACGCGATGGTCGCCGAGCGCCGCTTCGGCGACAAGACGCGGCAGTTGCTGGAAGACGTCAGGGTGTTCCCCGAGCAATTCGATCGTGCCCGGTCCTCCTCCCCCGGCGACGAGGTTTTCCGTGGTTTCGCTCCCGTCAACCAGCAATGGAACGTCGGCGTTCCGAGACGGCTAGGGGGCGTGCCGTGGACGCTTTTCTACATGATCCCCGAGGCCAGTCTCGACGCTCCGATCACCGAACTGCTGCAGCGGATCGTCCCGCTGACCGCCGCGGCAATTCTTTTCGCCGTCCTGGCCGGGGCGCTGGTCTCGCGGGGCATCGTCGGCTCCGTAAGGCTGGTTGCCGAGGCGGCAGAGTCCCTGGGTAGTTGCGCGAGCGAGTTGACGGCTTCCGTCGCCCAGATCGCCGCGGGCACGTCGCAGTCGGCAACGGCCGTGAACGAAACCACCACCACGGTGGAGGAGGTCCGGCAAACGGCTCAGGTGGCGAGCCAGAAGGCCAAATACGTGTCCGATAGCGCGCAGAAGGCAACGCAGATTTCCCAGCGCGGGCGCAAGGCCACCGAGGACATGGTGGCGGGCATCGACCGCATCCGCCAGCAGATGGACACGATTGCGGCGAGCATGGTGCGGCTCTCCGGGCAGAGCCAGACCATAGGACAGATCGTCGCCACGGTGGAGGACCTGGCGGCGCAATCGAACCTGCTGGCCGTCAACGCCGCCATCGAAGCGGCCAAGGCGGGCGAGCACGGCAAGGGCTTTGGCGTGGTGGCGCAGGAGGTCAAGAGTCTGGCCGAGCAATCGCGCCGGGCCACCAGCCAGGTGCGCACTATCCTGGGTGACATTCAAAAGGCAACCACGGCGGCGGTGCTGGCGACCGAGCAGGGCAGCAAGGCGGTGGAGGCGGGGACCCGGCAGACCGAGGTGGCGGGCGAGGCTATCCAGGCGCTGGCTGGCAGCGTGACGGAGGCGGCGCAGGCGGCCACGCAGATCGCGGCATCGAGCCAGCAGCAACTGGTGGGGGTGGACCAGGTGGCGGGCGCGATGGAGAGCATCAAGCAGGCGAGCATGCAGAACGTAGCCGGCGCCAGGCAGTTGGAGGTTGCGGCGGGCAACCTCAACGAACTCGGCCAGCGGCTCAGGGAGATGGTCGAACGTTACAAGGTGTAGTCAACCACAATCGCCATGAGTACCAAAGAAGACAACTTTCTCCAGCCACTCCGCGCGACCTTCAAGGTCAAAGCCACGGAGCATGCGCAGGCGATCGCCGTAGGTTTTCAGCCACGTGGAAAGCCGGAAAAAAAATGGAGATCGGTGCCATGAAATGGAATGTCGGAACCAAGATGGGTGCAGGGTTTGGCCTGGCGATGGCAATTTTTGTGATTGTCGGGGCGGTTTCCTATCGCAGCACAACGCAATTGATCGAGGCATCGGACTTGCGCCAGCACACCTACGAAGTGCTGAGTCGACTCGCGGAGATGGAATTGCTGTCGGCAGACATGCAAAATGGCTTGCGGGGCTACGTCATCACCGGGGAAGAAAAATACCTGGAACCGTATCAAACTGCAGTGGGAAAAGTTGACAAAATCCTCCAGGAAGCCCGGAAATTGACCGAGGACAACCTGCGTGAGCAGCGACGCCTGGACGCGCTCGAACCGCTCGTCAAAAGTCGGATCGACTTCGCCAGGGAAACGATCGATGCCATACGGACCAAGGGAGAGGCGGCGGGCGTCGAACTCATCAAGACAGGCAAGGGCCGGACGCTCACGAGTGAAATTCGCAAGGTCATCGACGAGATGGAGCGCGAAGAACAGGATTTGCTCAAACAACGCGCGGAGAACGCGCAGATCGATGCCGCAAACGCGAAATTGACCATCGTGGTCGGCACCCTCGCCGCCTTGGTGCTCGCTGCGCTGGCCGGATTCGCCATCACACGCAACATCGCCCGGCCTCTCCAGGACCTCACGGCTGTCGCGGAACGGATCACTTTGGGTGACCTGAGCGTCAATGTGTCGGTTGATGATATGCGCAGCGACGAAGTGGGAGCGCTGGCACGGAC
>JAKFDG010000261.1:0-7881 GCA_036677285.1 Pseudoxanthomonas sp. | reverse complement strand
GAAGAACACCGCCAGGGTCTTGATGACGGTGATGGCGAAGATGTCCTTGTAGGACTGGCGATGGGTCAGGCCGGTGACCGCGAGCAGGGTGATCACCGCACCATTGTGGGGCAGGGTGTCCATGCCGCCGGAAGCCATGGCCGCGACCCGGTGCAGCACGTCCATCGGGATACCCGCCGCATTGGCGTTGGCGATGAAGCTGTCGGCCATCGCCGCCAGGGCGATGCTCATGCCGCCCGAAGCCGAGCCGGTGATGCCGGCCAGCGCGGTGACGGAGACGGCCTCGTTGACCAGTGGGTCGGGAATGGACTGCAGTGCATTGGCCACGACCAGGAAGCCGGGCAGGGCGGCGATGACCGCGCCGAAGCCGTATTCCGAAGCGGTGTTCATCGACGCCAGCAACGCGCCGCCGATCGCCGACTTGGTGCCCTCGGCGAAACCGGCGAACACTTCCTTCCAGGCGAACACCAGCACGCTGAGGATGCCGACCAGCAGCGCGCCCTGCACGGCCCAGATCGCGGCCAGCTTCGATACTTCCTGCACTACCGGCGCCGGGCTGCCGATCACCGCTGGGATGAAGGACTGGGTTTCGCCATAGAACCCGGGAATCCAGCGGGTGAACAGGAAGTTGGCCACGCCCACCAGCAGCAGCGGCAGGATCGCGACCAGCGGATGCGCCAGCTTGTCGCCGCGGTACGCCTCCGGTTCGTTGACCAGGTCTCCGCCATAGCCCTCGCCGGCGCGTAGCGCCACGCGACGTCGCCATTCCAGGTAACTCATGCCGAGGATCAGGATGAACACGCCGCCCAGCGTTCCCAGTACCGGCGCCGCCCAACCGGTGGTGCCGAAGAACGAACTGGGGATGATGTTCTGGATCTGCGGCGTGCCCGGCAGCGCGTCCATGGTGAAGGTGAATGCGCCCAGCGCGATGGTGCCGGGGATCAGGCGTTTGGGGATGTCGCTCTGGCGGAACAGCTCGGCGGCGAAGGGATACACCGCGAACACCACCACGAACAGCGACACGCCGCCGTAGGTGAGCAGGGCGCAGACCAGCACGATCGACAGCATTGCGCGCTGCGCGCCGACCACACGGATGGTCGCCGCCACGATTGATTTGGAGAAGCCGGAGATCTCGATCAGCTTGCCAAACACGGCGCCGAGCAGGAACACCGGGAAATACAGCTTCAGGAATCCGACCATCTTGTCCATGAACAGGCCGGTGAACATCGGCTGCACCAGCGAGGGATCGGTCAGCAGTACCGCGCCCAGCGCCGCCACCGGCGCGAACAGGATCACGCTGTAGCCGCGGTAGGCCACGAACATCAGGAAAAAAAGTGCGGCCAGCACGATCAGGAAGGACATCCACGACTCCTAGTAGACATGCGGCCCCCGGCTCCAAGCATGCAAGTGGACGCGAGTATCCGCAGCGCCGCGCTTCGTCCCCACTGTACGAAGGTACAGGTGCCGATCCGGGCCGCAGTCACTAGCCTTGCCTGCGAATCGGCCGCATCGGCCGCTGCCACGTCGTACCCGGGAGAGGGGAAACACATGAAGCGTAAATATTTGAGTCTGGCGATCGGCTGCGTATTGCTGGCGCCTGCGGCATGGGCACAGGAAGCGGCACCCGCCAGCGAAGCATCCACTGATGCCACCACGCTGGGAACGGTCACGGTGACCGCCCGCAAGCGCGAGGAAACCCTGCAGGAAGTGCCTGTCGCGGTTACCGCGTTCACTTCCGAGTCGCTGGACAAGTTGAATATCAAGGACCTCGGTGACCTCGACGCGCAGGTGCCGAACCTGACCATCTATGCGGCGCGAGGCTCCAGCAGCACCGCGACCGCGTATATCCGCGGCGTAGGCCAGGCCGATCCGTTGTGGGGCGTGGATCCAGGCGTAGGCATCTACCTGGATGACGTCTACATCGCGCGTCCGCAGGGCGCGTTGCTGGACGTATTCGACGTGGAACGCATCGAGGTGTTGCGTGGGCCGCAGGGTACGCTGTACGGCAAGAACACCATCGGCGGCGCGATCAAGTACATTTCGCGCGGCCTCCCGCAGGAAACCTCGGGCTTCGCCCAGGTCACGGTCGGCAACTACAACCAGCTTGACGCCAAGGCGGCCATCGGCGGCGCCCTCGGTGGCGCCGACAGCGGCCTGCGCGGCCGGGTCTCGGTGGCCAGCATGAATCGCGACGGTTTCGGCGAGAACCAGTACACCGGCCAGGACGTCAGCGACAAGGAAATCAACGCGGCGCGCTTCCAGCTCGGCGCCTATGCCGGCGAAGATTTCGACGTACAGTTCGCGCTCGACTGGATGGACGACCAATCCGGCGTTCGCGGCGCCAAGATGCTTGCGCCCAACCGTTTCAACAACCTGCTGTTCCCGCAATACGGACCGAACCTTCCGCTCGACGACCGCTACGACATACGCAGCGGCATGCGAAACGTGAACGACACGGTGATGAAAGGCGCCTCGGCCACGGTCAACTGGCGGCCGAACGAGGACTGGGCGTTCAAGTACGTGATCGCGAAACGGGAATCCGACACCGAGACCAACATAGATTTCGACACCACCCCGGCGCCGATCGCCGATGTCAGGGCGTTCTACAGCGACAGCCAGGTCAGCAACGAGCTGCAGGCCAATTACGACGGCGGTGGCCGCGCCCGCGGCGTGATGGGTCTCTACTTCTTCAACGGCGATGCCGGCGGACAGGTGCTCAACAACTTCTTCAACCTGAGCTTCGGCGACACCCAGGGCGTGGTCAACACCGAGAGCTTTGCGGTCTACGCCGACTGGACCTTCGACTTGAGCGACCGGTTGAAGCTGGACGTGGGGGCGCGCTACACCGACGAGGACAAGCATGCCGTCGCGTTGAACCGCGGCTACACCGATGCCACCTTCACCGTTCTGAATGGCGTGGTGGCGGCGAATTTCGACAAGACCGTCAACTTCCAGAACGTTTCACCGAAGATCTCGCTGGACTACCAGATCACCCCGGACATCATGCTCTACGGCCTCGCTTCGCGCGGCTTCAAGTCCGGCGGCTACAACATCCGCGCCAACACCACCGCAGTACCGCGGTCCGGCGAGCCGTTCGACGACGAAAAAGTGGATAGCTTCGAGATCGGCAGCAAGATGGCGTTCTTCGACCAGCGCCTGTTCCTCAACCTGGCCGCGTTCCATAACATTTACGAAGACATCCAGCTTTCGGTCTTCACCCAGTACATCGACGCGAATGGCAACCCGCAGTTCTTCGGCGACTTTGCCAACGCCGGCAAAGGTACGGTCAATGGCGCCGAGATCGAGTACCAGTGGCTGCCGACTGCCAACTGGCTGATCAGCGGCAACCTGGCCTGGCTGGACGCCGAGTACGACGAGTTCATCACCGCCGGGGTCAACGTGGCGGACAGCCAGCGCTTTACCAATGCTCCGGAATTCTCCGGTGCGCTCAACGTGGAATACCGCACCGACCTGGCCAATGGCGGCAACCTGTCCGCACGCGTGGGTTATTCCTACCAGTCGGAAGTGTGGCCGACCACCGACCTTAGTCCGGTGATCAAGCAGGACGGTTACGGCCTGGTGAACGCAGGCGTGATCTGGAAGGTCAATGCTGCATGGCAGCTCTCGCTACAGGGGACGAACCTGGCCGACGAGGAGTACCGCACCACCGGCTACAACCTCAACACGGCGCTGGGCGTGCTGACCGGGTTCTACGGTGCGCCCCGCCAATACAGCCTGAGCGTCCGCTACGAATTCTGAGCAGGCAGGCGCTCCAGGCGGCAACACCGGCAACGGCGGGCGAAAGCCTGCCGTTGCTGCGTTATGCTCAGAGCAACGACGAGGTGGATTCACTGGAAATGTTTTCCGGGTCTGAACGGGGCAGGGCGTGCTGAGTTTCTGGGTGGTGGCCATGGCCAGCCTGGTGTGGCTGGCGTTGATGTTCGGTACCGCCCTGTACGGCGAACGCCATCCGATGCTGTTCGCGCGCCACTGGCGCCACGTGTACGCGCTGTCGCTCGCCGTGCACTGCACCTCGTGGACCTTCTACGGCACCGTCACCCAGGCGGCGCGCTACGGCTGGCCGCTGCCGCCGACCTTCCTCGGCGCGATCCTGCTCTATGCACTGGCGGTCGCCTTCATGATCCGGCTGGTGCGTTTGGCCCGCGAGACCAACGCGACCTCGCTGGCCGACCTCATCGCCACGCGACTGGGCAAGGACGCATGGCTGGCGGCCACCGTGACCCTGGTCGCCGTGCTCGGCCTGATCCCCTACATCGCGCTGCAGTTGAAGGCGATCGCGATGAGCTTCGCCACCCTCACCGCTGATGCCAGTGACGCGGCAGCGGTGCCGGCCTGGCGCGACAGTGCGCTGTACGTGGCGCTGGCGATGGCGTTGTTCGCGATGCTCTTCGGCACCCGACGCGCGAACGCGGCCGAACACAACCGCGGCCTGGTCCTGGCGATGGCGTTCGAATCGCTGTTCAAGCTGGTGGCAATGTTGGCGCTGGGCGCCTTCGTCTGGTTCGGACTGGAATCCATGCCTGCGGCGGCACTCCCGGTGACGCCATCGGAGCCGGTCGGCGGTTTTGCGCCGCTGGTGTTGTTGGGAGCGTTGGCGATGTTCATCCTGCCGCACCAGTTCCACGTCGGTGTAGTGGAATGCCGTGACGACCGCGATGTGAACACCGCACGCTGGCAGTTTCCGTTGTATCTGACCTTGATCGCACTCCCCGCCTTGCCGTTGGCGCGGGCGGGAACCGCACTGCTCGGCAACAGCGTTCCTTCGGACATGTATGCGTTGGCGTTGCCGTTCTCGCAGGGGCACGAAGGCGTGGCCCTGTTCGCCTTTCTCGGCGGGCTCAGCGCCGCCACCGGCATGGTCGTGGTCAGCACGCTGACTTTGAGCCTGATGATCGGCAACCACTGGTTCGCGCCGGGCCTGCTGCGTGGCGCGTGGTCGCAGGGCAAAGGCGGCGACCGTCGCGGCGACCTCTTGCTGCTAAGGCGCGGCGGCATCCTCGCGATCATGCTGCTGGCCTGGGCCTACAGCCGTCTCAACAGCGGCAACGACGCGTTGGCGGATATCGGCGCGGTGTCTTTCTCCGCGCTCGCCACGCTCGCACCGGCGCTCGGCTTCGCGGTGTGGCGACCGCAGACACCACCGCGTGCGGCCATCGTCGGCGTGGTGTCCGCATTCGCAGTCTGGGCCTGGGTGATGGTGGTGCCGATGGTCGCTGCGATTTCCGGTAGCGAACCGGCATGGGTACAGGCCGGACCCTTCGACCATGGCTGGCTGTCGCCTGAGGGCCTGTTCGGGCTGACCGGCTGGAGCCCGCTCGGCCGTGCGGTCGGCGCCAGCCTGTTCACCGGCATCGTGGCGACTTTCATTGCGACTGCCTGGCGACGCGAAACGCCACACCATGCCGGCCGCAACCTGGACCGGCAGGCGCTGCGCGACGCGGGCTTGCGCTTCCTCGCGCGCGAACGCGTCGAGCAATTGCTGGAAGGTGCGCCAGCGAACGGACCGGTGCCGGCGCTGACCGAATCGCGACTGGAACGCGAACTTTCCGCGGTCCTCGGCTCGGCTTCCGCACGTCTGCTGTTGAATGCGGCGCGGCGCGAGACCGGAGAACTGGATGCGGTTGCCGCCATCGTCGGCGAAGTCTCGCAGGATCTGCGCTTCAACCAGCAGGTGCTGGAGGCGGCGCTGCAGAACATGAGTCAGGGCATCAGCGTGGTTGATCGTGAGCAACGACTGGTCGCGTGGAACCGACGCTACGTGGAGATGTTCGGTTTTCCCGATGAATTGCTCCAGGTCGGCCGGCCGATCGCCGACCTGACCCGATGGTCGCTGGGGCGCATGCCGCACCGTGGTTCGGGCGAAGCGGCCCTGCAGCGGCGCATCGCCTTCATGCGCGCCGGCACGCCGCACTTGACCGAGCGTGTCTTCCCGGATGGCAGCATCGTGGAAATCCGTGGCAACCCGATGCCGGGCGGCGGCTTCGTGGCCACCTACACCGACGTCACCGCGTCGCGCCAGGCCGAGCGCAGCCTGAAGCAGGCCAACGAGACCCTGGAACAGCGCGTGGTCGAGCGCACCGCCCTGCTGGAAACCGCCAAGCGCGAAGCCGAACACGCCAACGACGCCAAGAGCCGCTTCCTTACCGCCATCGGCCACGACCTGCTGCAGCCGCTGCACGCGGCGCACTTGTTCACCGATGCGCTTTCGCAGCAGTTGCCGGACGCCCGGCAGCGTGAATCGGTGCAGCAGATCCGCGGCGCGCTGGATTCCACCAGCGACCTTTTGAACGGGCTGCTGGACATGTCGAGACTGGAAGCGGGCGGGCTGGTGCCGGAACCGCGCGATTTTCCGCTGGTCGAAGTCATGGAGCCGCTGGTATCGGAGTTCCGGGCGCTGGCCGGCGAACGCGGCTTGTCGTTTGCGTACGTGGCCACGCGCGCCTGGGTGCACACCGATCCGCAGCTGTTGCGGCGGATCCTGCAGAACTTCCTCGCCAATGCGGTTCGCTACACGCAATCTGGCGGGATTCTGTTCGGCGTGCGCCGTGCAGGCGGCGGATTGCGCATCGAAGTGCACGACACCGGGCCGGGCATCGCGGCGGCGGACCAGCAGATGATCTTCGAGGAATTCCGGCGCGGCGAAGGCGCCAGCGGGCAGGGACTCGGCCTGGGCCTGTCCATCGCTGACCGCATCGCGCGACTGCTGCAAGCGCCGTTGTCGATGCGCAGCAGGCCGGATAACGGCGCGATGTTCGCAGTTGGGTTGTCCAGGGCGGAATCGCCACATTCCAGCGCACTCCCGGCATTGGGCAAGGCTGGACTGTCGGGACGTCGCGTGTTGGCGCTCGACAACGATCCGGTTTCGTTGACCGCGCTCCGGCAGGTGCTGGCCGGATGGGGCAGCAAGGTGTCGGTGGCGCGGGATGGCGCCGAAGCTGCGGTCGCGCTGGAAGAGAACGAGGTGGATCTTTGGCTGTTCGATTACCACCTGGACGATGGCGATACCGGCGTCGCCGTGGCGCAACGGCTGGCGCAGCGATTCGGCGCCCGGCCGTGCCTGATCCTCAGCGCTGACCAGACCGAGAGAGTTCGCCGCGCGGTGCAGGACGCCGATCTGCCGCTGCTGTCCAAGCCGGTGCGGCCGTTGGCGCTGAAGTCGGTGCTGGACCGGCTGCTGGCGGCAACTGGGGTGTAGGCCCCCTGTTGTGGGAGCGACGTGAGTCGCGACGGAAAAACCGGGTACGGAGAGGGTATCCGGAGATCGATGCCGTCGACATCGCGACTCACGTCGCTCCCGCAACGGCTGCGCCCGCTAGAATGCAGGCCGGTAGTTTTCCGAATTTCCCCATGCCCTACACCCCCATCGTCGCCACCCTTGGCTATGTGCTGTCGCCCGATCGCTCGCAGGTGTTGCTGGTCCACCGCAATGCGCGTGCCGACGACCAGCACCTGGGCAAGTACAACGGACTGGGGGGAAAGATCGAACGCGACGAGGACGTTGTGGCCGGCATGCGCCGCGAGATCCATGAGGAAGCCGGGATCGAGTGCGATGCGCTGTCGTTGCGCGGCACCATCAGCTGGCCGGGCTTCGGCAAGCAAGGCGAGGACTGGCTGGGGTTCCTGTTCGTGGTGACGGAATATTCCGGTACGCCCTACGCGAGCAATCCGGAAGGCACCCTGGAATGGGTACCGGTGGATAGCATCATGGAGCTGCCCCTGTGGGACGGCGATCGTCACTTCCTGCCGCTGGTATTCGATGAAGATCCGCGGAGTTTCCACGGGGTGATGCCGTACCGCGATGGGAAGATGGTGTCGTGGGCCTATTCGCGGGTGTGAACGCGAGGCGTCTCAATCCAGCGT
>JAKFDG010000260.1:0-3738 GCA_036677285.1 Pseudoxanthomonas sp. | reverse complement strand
GCCGCCTTGTCCGCCGGCTTGCCGCCGGTGGCGACCGCCTGTTGCGACAAGTCGCGTAGGCCGACCGCGTGGCGAAGCTCGGCTATGAAGGGAATCGCGTATTTCGTGCGCAGGCGCTGCGCACCGTCGCGCAGGATGGCCTCGATCTCGGCAGGCTTGGCGATCAGGGCCTCGTAGCGCTCGCGCAACGGCGCGACTTCAGTATCGATGCGCTCGAACAGCTGCTGCTTGGCCTCGCCCCAGGCGATGCCTTCGGCGAAAGCCCTGCGCATCTGCGCGGTTTCATCGGCGCTGGCGAAGGCCTGGTACAGCTGGAACACATGCGAGCCATCCGCCGCCTTCGCCTCGCCCGGCGACTTCGAATCGGTGACGATGGAATAGACCAGCTTCCTCAGTTCCTCGCGCGGCGCGAACAGCGGGATGGTGTTGTCGTAGCTCTTGCTCATCTTGCGGCCATCCAGGCCCGGCAACGTCGCCACGCTTTCCTCGATCGCCGCTTCCGGCAGGACGAAATACTCCTTGCCGAACAGATGATTGAAGCGCTGCCCGAAATCACGCGCCATCTCGATGTGCTGCACCTGGTCGCGGCCGACCGGCACCTTGTCGGCCCTGAACAGCAGGATATCGGCGGCCATCAGCACCGGATACATGAAAAGGCCGGCGTTGATGCCGGCGTCATCGTCCTCGCCCTCGTCGCGGTTCCTGTCCACCGCGGCCTTGTACGCGTGCGCGCGGTTGAGGATGCCCTTGCCAGCCACGCAGGTCAGCAGCCAGGTCAGTTCGGGGATCTCGGGGATGTCGCTCTGGCGGTAGAACCAGACCTTGTCCGGCTCCAGCCCGCAGGCCAGCCAGCTGGCCGCGATCTCCAGCGTGGAACGCTGCACGCGCGCCGGCTCCTGCGCCTTGATCAGGGAGTGGTAATCGGCGAGGAAATAGAAGCTTTCCACGCGGGCACCATGACTGGCGGCGATCGCCGGGCGGATGGCACCGGCGTAGTTGCCGAGGTGCGGGGTGCCGGAAGTGGTGATGCCGGTAAGGACGCGGGTCATTCGCTGGGTCATGTCGGTGGCTGAACGGATGCGAGTTTAACCGCTGGCGTCCGCCAACCCCGCTTTCGTCCCTGGCCCGTTGCTGGTCTTGCCCACCAAGGAGAACTTCCATGTTCCGCAAATCGATACTGCTGGCCCTGGCCGCGCTCATGACCAGCGCCTGTGCCCCTCTGTCCGCCCGGCCACTGGTCGAGGTCTCCGTCGTCGACCGCGACACCAGCGAATGGCTGCGCGAATACCGTCATCGTGGCGATACCTGGGTCGCCGGCACGCCCGGCAATCGCTACAGCGTGCGCCTGGCCAACACCACCGGCGAGCGCGTGCTGGTGGTGCTGTCGGTGGACGGCATCAACGCCGTCACCGGCCAGACCGCCAATCCGTCGCAAGGCGGTTACGTGCTGGAGCCCTGGGAAAGCGCCGAGATTTCCGGCTGGCGCAAGTCGCTAGAGGACATCGCCCAGTTCGTGTTCACCGACCTGGGCGACAGCTACGCGGCTCGCACCGGCCGGCCGCACAACGTCGGCGTCATCGGCATCGCCGTGTTCCAGGAATCACGCCCGCGCTACTACCCGGCGCCGGCGCCGTCGATCGCACGCGATGACGGCTACGGGCGTGAGCGTAGTGAAGCCAAATCCGCGCGCGCTCCCGGGTCGGCGGCTAACGAATCCGCGGCTGCCGACGGCATGGGCAATGACAGCATGGCCCGCCAGAGCATGGGCACCGGTCACGGCCAGCGCGAATGGGCGCCAGTGGGACAAACGAACTTCGTGCGCGCCAGCCGCAGCCCGGCCCAGGTCAGCCAGCTGCGGTACGACGATGCCTATCGCCTGAGCGCACTGGGCGTGATTCCGCGCGAGTACGGCTATCCACGCTATGGCCGCCGCGACGAGCCGCGCGCCTTCCCGAACGGCTTCGTCGCCGACCCGCCGTACCGCTGAGCAATCGCCCGCAAAAAAAACAACGGGCCTTTGGGCCCGTTGTTCTTGATGGCTACGATACGGTAGCGTCAGTTCCTGGTTTGTGATTTGAGGCTGCGTTCGAAGGTGCTGACTTCGTTGTGCGCACGATCGCGATCCCAGCCATAGCGTTCCTGCAGTTTGCCGGCCAGGTATTCGGCATTGCCTTCGGCGACATCGAAATCGTCATCGGTCAGATCGCCCCACCTTGCCTGGATCTTGCCCTTGAGCTGTTTCCAGTTACCGGCGATGGTGTCCTTGTTCATGCGTACCTCTTCATGTTTCGCGGCGGGGGATACCGCACGAACAGCTTCGCAACCTGCGCGTTGGCATGGGGTCAAACTCGTGTCAACGCGCCATTAGGCTTGCCTGAATCGTTCAGGCTGGATGGTCCCAAAAAGCGAAGGGCCGGAATATCCGACCCTTCGCATGGCGCTCGCAGCGCCAGTGCCACTCGATCTTTGGAATCAGATCAGCACTTACCATCCTTGCAATCCTCGGCCTTGTCTTCGACCTTCTCGCCGACCTTCTGCACATCCTCGCCGGCGCCTGCCATGGTGTTGCAAGCGGTCAGCGTGCCCATCGAAAACATCGAAACAACGACCAATGCCAGTAAACGCTTCATATTGATTCCTCCTGATGATGGGTGTGTAGCCGGCTGCCGCGTGCATCGAGCCCGTGCCGGCAACCTTGCGTACAAGCTGACGTGTTACGCATTCATCCTGCGTGAACGCGCATGCCCACATTCAGTTACGACTCAGTCGCGCATCAAGGTCGACTTTCCGAACAGGCTTTCCACCAGGTCCACTATCAATTCCGCGGTGAGGTTGCGGTCGTCGATGATGGGATTGAGTTCGACGATGTCCAGCGAGGCCATGCGCCCGGTGTCGGCGATCATCTCCATCACCAGTTGCGCTTCGCGATAGTTGGGGCCGCCGGGCACGGTGGTGCCGACGCCGGGCGCGATGCTGGGATCGAGGAAGTCGACATCGAAACTGACGTGCAGGTGCGTGTTTTCGTCCACGCCTTCCAGCGCCGCTTCCATCGTGCGCTTCATTCCGTTCTCGTCGATGTAGCGCATGTCGTACACATCGATGCCGTTGTCCTTGATCAGGCGCTTCTCTTCCGGGTCGACCGAGCGGATGCCGATCTGGCGGATGTCGGCCGCGGACATCGCCGGCGCATCGCCGCCGAGCCGGGTCAACGCATCCGGCCCGATGCCGCACAGGCAGGCCACCGGCATGCCATGGATGTTGCCCGACGGGGTGACGTCGCTGGTGTTGAAATCGGAATGCGCATCCAGCCACAACACGCGCAGGCGCTTGCCATTTTCGCGGCAGTGCCGGGCGACCGCGGTGATCGAACCCACACCCAGGCAATGGTCGCCGCCGAGCATGATCGGCATGCGTCCGAGCTTGAGTTCAGCCGCGGTGGCGAGCATCAGTTCGCGGTTCCAGGCCACCACTTCATCGAGATGCCGATAACCAAGCACCGGTCCCTGCCAGGGATTGACCGGACCGACCAGGTTGCCGCGATCGATCACGTCCACGCCGCGCGCCGCCAGCGCTTCGCCCAGGCCGGCGATGCGCATGGCATCTGGCCCCATGCGTGCGCCGCGATGTCCCGCGCCGACGTCGGTGGGCATGCCTATCAATGAAACCGGGGGGAAGGTTCGACTCATCTGCGATCGTTCGCTCAAGGCAACCACGGGGGCGACGAGTCTAGCCGCGTTC
>JAKFDG010000259.1:0-3342 GCA_036677285.1 Pseudoxanthomonas sp. | reverse complement strand
CGGGTGAAGGGCGGCGATGCCCTGTTGTTCGGC
Source organism: Pseudoxanthomonas sp. (assembly GCA_036677285.1). Classification (GTDB taxonomy): domain Bacteria; phylum Pseudomonadota; class Gammaproteobacteria; order Xanthomonadales; family Xanthomonadaceae; genus Pseudoxanthomonas_A. Next base: position 3,309 of record JAKFDG010000259.1, on the reverse strand, counting down.
CGCGCCGGCGAAGAGATCAGTTTCCTGCGCAATGCCGGCATCGAGGTACGCATCATCAACGGCATCAGCGCCGGATTCGCGGCGGCGGCCAGCCTGGGCGTATCGCTGACCCACCGCGAGCATTGCCATGGCATCACTTTCGTCACCGCGCATACGCAGGATCACGACGAACCGGATTGGGCGGCGCTCGCCGCCACCGGCACCACGCTGGCGATCTACATGGGCATGAACCGGATGGCTTCGGTCGCGGTCGCACTCTTGCCGCATTTGCCGGCGGATACGCCCGTTGCAGTGGTACAGGCCGCCAGTCAACCGGAGGAAACACAGTTGCTCACCACGCTGGAGCGGTTGGCGGCTGATGCGCACCTGGTGCGCCTGGGCAGCCCCGGGGTGATTCTGGTGGGCGCGGCTTTGGCTGAAGCCGCCGCTTTCGCTGCGCCTGCCGCTCTGCCGCTGCAGGCGCTGGCCTGACCGCCGTACCGAGTACCGCAAACCGATGATGCTTTACCCGCAAGCGTTGGAATTGATCCTGCAAACATCGCCAGGCGTGGTTGTAGAACGCTGCGCTCTATCCAGGGCATTGGGGCGGGTACTGGCCGCCCCCGTGCTCAGTCCGCAATCGCTGCCGTCCTTCAACAATGCCGCGCTGGATGGTTACGCCCTGCCCGCCGGGGATTTCCCCGCGGGCGCGGAGTTCGCCCTAGAAGGCAGGCAGGCCGCCGGCGATGGCGCCGTCGCAGTAGCCGGCGATGCGGCGTGGGAAGTGACGACAGGCGCGCGCATGCCGCGCGGCCTGTCGACCGTGACGCCGGTGGAACAGGTGGAAGTGCTGTCGCGCGACGTCGCGGGCGAGCCCACGCGCATCCGCCTGCATTCGCCGGCGCGGCATTCCCAACACGTGCGCCGCATCGGCGAGGATGTCGCCTCCGGCCAAGCCGTGCTGGACGCGGCCACCTGGCTGCATGCGCCGCAATTGATGCTGCTTTCCGCACTGGGCATCGCCAGCGTCGCGGTGGCGCGGCGACCCAGGGTGGCGGTGATCAGCACCGGCCGCGAACTGATCGACGATCCCTCCCAGTCGTTGGGTGACGGACAGATCCGCAACGCCAATGGCCCTTACCTCTGCGCGAGGATTCCAGCGGCCGGTGCCGAGCTGATGCGGACGGAGACCGTGGCCGACGATGCGGTCGCCTGGCATGGCGCCATGCAGCGCGCCTTGGCCGCCGGGGCCGAAGTGATCGTCAGCACCGGTGCGGTATCGATGGGACGGCACGACTTCGTACCGGCCGCACTGGCCGAGCAGGGCGCGCAACTCCTGTTCCGCAGGGTGGCCGTCCGGCCAGGGAAACCCCTGTTGTTCGCGCGCCTGCCGAACGGCGCGCTGTATTTCGGCCTGCCCGGCAATCCGGTGGCATGTGCGGTCGGATTTCGGTTCTTCGTGGAACCGGCGTTGCGCGCGATGCTGGGCATGCCGGCCGAATCGCCTTGCCGGTTGCCGCTGGCGACAGCGCTGGGCCAACAGTGTTCCGGACTTCGTCACCATCTCAAGGGGCGGGTGGCGCTGGACGCCGACGGACGTTGTGTCGTGTCGGCGCTCCCGGGACAGGAATCCTTCCGCATCCTGCCCTTGGCGCAGGCCAATGCCTGGCTGGTGCTGACGGAAGAGGACGGTATCCGCCCGGCGGGCGATCCAGTCCAGGTCTACAGCCTGGGTCATGAGCAGCCGCTCATCGGCACGGTCGCTTAGCGATGGAGGGCACCAGCGACGGAACGGTAGGACTGGTACTGGCCGGTGGGCACTCCAGCCGCATGGGCCGCGACAAGGCCATGCTGCCCTGGCGGGGGACCACGCTACTGGTGCACATGCAGCGGCTCCTGCGCGAATCGGGAGTGACGCGGGTGATGGTCAGCGGCGCTTATCCGCAGTGCGATGCGGTGCCCGACCGGTTCGCGGATCTGGGACCGTTGGGCGGCCTGGCCAGCGTCGCAGCCGCGTTGCCGGATGGGCCGATACTGGTGGTGCCGGTGGATATGCCGCTGCTCGATCCGGCGCTGTTGCGCTACCTGCGCGTATCTTCATCGGGGGAGGCCTGTGCCTGTTTTCATGGCCATCCCCTTCCGCTTTATTTGCGCCTGAATCCTGGCTCTCGGCGCGTGCTGGATCACATGTTGAACGCCGTTGCGCAGCAGCGTTCCCTCAGGGCGTTGCACATGGCCTTGAGGGGAACATCGTTCGAGGTGCCGACGGGATACGAGGGACAACTGCAGGACGCCGACACGCCAATCGCCTGGCGACGATTGAGCATGGCGGCAGAGCCAGTACCCTCTTTCGGCTCATAGCAGAGAGCCGGGACCTCTGGCCCCACTCCGTGGGGCGCCTCGTCTCAGCTGCTCTTGTCGGCGAGTCGTCGATAGAGCCGAACGACGGCTTCCTCGGCGACAAGCATCGCGATGATCACGACAATAAGGGTGACGATCCCGTGGAACGCACCGCCAAACTGGACCTTGTCGCCGAAGGCGAGCGTGAGCGCCTCGAGGATCACGAACTTCGACCCGAACAGGACCAGCCAGGCGAAGAAGAAGCGAAGGAAGGTCATCAGGCCGCCGGGCCTTGGCTTGAAGAACATCGCGACCCGGTGCTCGACGGCGATCGTCAGCTTCAGCAGCACCTGCAACAGGATGGCAGCAAGCAGCGAAATGGTGAACGAGTCGATGGTCACCTTGTCCGAGTATTCGACGAAAAGGTTCAGCACCACCAGGTCGATCAGGATTGCGGTGAAATAACGCATGAACAAACGCTGTTTGTTCGATGGTGCTTCCGCCGATGCCGGCATGAGCGCTTCGCTGGTCATTGCTATGGTCCCCTCGGTAGTAGAGCGATGCGCGTGACCGCACTCCCCCCAGCCCATCAATGTTCACGCGCCGACGTCCCCAAGATAGCTCAGTGCCGGCCGTCGCGCCACGCAGGGCGAATTCGCGCCTCGCTGCCCGGGAGGCCCGGATCGTCCTCGCGAAACACGAGGCGCCCTGCGTGTTGCGATGCGGCACGTGCCTGCCCGAAATACGTCAGGCCGCACGACCTGGAGCCCGCCCAGGGCACGACGCGTGTAGCCAGATTTGGTGGATAGCGCTCGCCCTCGATCCGGATGCCGGTCAACGCCATTCCGATCCCCTCACATCCTAGGGGAGATGTCGACCGCGCCCAAGTTAGCCGCCCTTGGTCAATCGCCAGCAGCGGTGGATCCGTGGGTTACGTTCGAAATCTGGCGGGATGGTCTGCGGCGTGATGTCCTCGCAGCTGGCGAATTC
>JAKFDG010000258.1:0-2178 GCA_036677285.1 Pseudoxanthomonas sp. | reverse complement strand
GGGCCGCCGGGCGCCGCGCGCAGCAGTACGAAGCACAGGGTGGCGAGGAGCCAGAGGGTCAGCAGCGCTTCGAGCAGGCGCGAGAGTAGCCGCCTCATCGTTCGCTTCCCAACCGCAACCACCGGCTCGCGTGTCGATCCAGCGCATTGGCTTCGAATCCTTGCACCTCCTCCGCCACCAGGTGTTTGGAGGTGTAGAAGTACAGCGGAATCACCGCATTCGCGTTCAACACCTTCTGCTCGGCCGCATGCAACCAGGCATTGCGCGCGACTTCGGTCTTCGCCGCATCGGCCTTCGCCAATCGTTCACGGAAACCGGCATCGTCGAAGCCGGTCCAGTTCAACGGCCCCTCGCTACCGAACGCAGCCAGGAAGTTGCGCGCGTCGACCACGTCGCCGACCCAGCCGCCGCGGAACACCTGGGTGATCACCCGCTGCTTGCGGTTCTGCACGAACACCTTCCACTCCTCGTTGCGCAGGCGTACCTGCACGCCGAGCACGTCGCGCCACATCGAGGCCACGGCCAGGGCCATGCGCCGGTGCGGGGTGGAGGTGTTGTAGCGGAACTCCAGTACCAGCGGCTTGTCCGGCGAATAGCCGGCGGCTCGGTACAGGGCTTTCGCACGCGCTTCGCGTTGCGCCTGGGTCGCATCGGCCCAAGTGGTTTTCGCACCGGGATAGCCGGGAATGCCGGAGGGCACCAGTCCGTATGCGGGTTGCTCGCCCAGGCCGGTGACGTAACGGGTGAGCTTGTCGCGATCCACCGCCAGCGAAAGTGCTTCGCGCAAGACGGGATCGTCCTCGAACGGCGGCCGGGTCAGGTTCATTCCCAGCCAGAATGCGCCCAGGTAGGGTGCGATCCGCAGCTGTGCGCCATAGCGTTCGCGCAAGGCATCCAGCGGCTGTGGCGGAACGGTCTCCGTCATGTGCAGATCGCCGGCCGCGAAGCGTTGCAGTTCGGCGGCGGCATCCTCGGTGACCTGATAGCGCACGCGCGCGATCGCGACGTTGTCTGCATCGTGGAAGCGTGGATTCCTCTGCACGACCAGGTTGGCCTGCGGCGTCCACGCCAGCAGCGTGTAGGCGCCATTGCTGACCAACCTGCCCGGGCGCGTGTGCTGCGTGCCGAACTCCTGCAGCGCCGGCAAGTACATCGGGAAGGCGATTGGCAAGGTCAGCAACGCGGGCAAGGCCGCGCTGCGGCTCAAGGTGAAGACCACTCGGCTCGAATCCGGCGCGACCACGCCCAGCGCTTGTGGCGGCAACTCTCCCGCCTGCACCGCGCGCGCGTTGAGCAGGGCGTCGAACAGCTCGGCGAACGGCGCTGCGGTCTTCGGCGAGAACGCACGCCGGAAACTGGCGACGATCTGCGATGCATCCAGGGTCTCGCCATTCGACCAGCGCAGGCCATCGCGCAAATGGAAAGTCCAGGTGCGACCGTCGGCGGAAACCTCCCAACGTTGCGCCATCCCCGGGATCAACCGCCCCGCCGCATCCTCGGTCACCAGCCCTTCGTAAAGGTCGCGCAACACATTGCCGCAGGCGACTTCCTGGCAGCGGTGCGCATCCAGCGTCGAGGGTTCGGGGCCGTTGCCGCGTTCCAACTGCGAAGCCACGGGCACCTGCGCCAGGACGGTGGCGGAACACAGAAGCAACAGGACAGCAACGATAGTGCGCATCGGCTCGGGATATAGTGCTGGCCTTGCGATGTTAGGCGAGCAGCCCCACATCACCTAGTCCCCGACGCCGAGCCATCGCCCTTGTCCAGTCCCAGCCACGTTGCGGATACGCCGATCACCGACCGCCGCCAGCTGGTCGACTACATCGCTTCCGGCGAGAAACCCGAATCGGAATGGCGCATCGGCACCGAGCACGAGAAGTTCGGCTTCCGCCTCGACGACCTGCGCGCGCCGGCCTTCGAAGGCGAGCGCGGTATCGAAGCCCTGTTGAAGGGCCTGACCCGCTTCGGCTGGGCGCCGGTGGAAGAACACGGCAAGGTCATCGCGCTGACCCGCGACGACGCTTCGGTGACGCTGGAACCGGCGGGGCAGCTGGAGCTTTCCGGCGGCATGCTCGAGAACATCCACCAGACCTGCAAGGAAGTAGGCAGCCACCTGAAGGAAGTGAAGGAAGTCGCCGACGAATTGCAGCTCGGCTTCCTCGGCATGGGCTTCCAGCC
>JAKFDG010000257.1:0-5708 GCA_036677285.1 Pseudoxanthomonas sp. | reverse complement strand
CCGCTGAAGCTGGGCGAGCTGTGGGCGATCCCGATCATGTTGCGGCTGGCCCTGATCGAGAACCTGCGGCGCATGGCGGTCGGCGTGATGCGCGATGGCGTCGACCACCGCCTCGCCTACGAGTGGGCCGACCTGCTCAACGAAACCGCCGACTCGAACCCGAAGAACGTAGTCCTGGTCGTCGCCGACATGGCGCGCTCGGGTCCGCCGATCTCCGGTGCGTTCGTCGCCGAGCTGACCCGCAAGCTGCACGGCCGCAGCGCGGTGCTGGCCATGCCGATGAGCTGGGTCGAGCAGTGGGTGGCCGACAGCGGGCACAGCGTCGAGGAACTGGTCCATGCCGAAAGCCAGCAACAGGCTTCCGACCAGGTTTCGATCAGCAACAGCATCGGCAGCCTGCGCTTCCTGGCCAACATGGATTGGCGCGAATTCGTCGAGACCATGAGCGTGGTCGAGCAGACCCTGCACCAGGACCCCGCCGGCACCTATGCGCTGATGGATTTCAACACCCGCGACACCTACCGGCACGTGGTGGAGAAGATCGCGCGGCTCAGCGGCGCCAGCGAAATCGACGTGGCGCAGATCGTGCTGGAGTTGGCGCAGGCGCACGCGGTGGCGCGCGACATCCATGCGCATGTGGGCTATTACCTGGTCGACGACGGCGTGTCCCAGACCAAGGCCGCGGTCGCCGCGTTGGGGCTCGATCGCAAGCCGGTGCGTTTGCGTCCGCGGCGGATCCCCCTGTTCCTCTACCTGTTGCCGATCGGCCTGATCGCGGCGATGTTCACCTGGGCCCTGCTGTCGCAAGCGGGCCTGGGGCAATTGCGTTGGGAGGCGCTGGCGGGCCTGGCGGCGCTGGGCGTGATCGCCTTCAGCGAACTGGGGATCGCCCTGGTGAACTGGGCCGCGACCATGCTGGTCGCGCCGCAAGCGCTGCCACGGATGGATTTCTCGAAAGGCATCCCCGCCGACGCGCGCACCCTGGTGGTGGTGCCGAGCATGATCGGCAGCGCCGAGGCGGTGGATGCCCTGGTCGAGGGACTGGAAGTGCGGTTCCTGGCGAATCGCGATGCACACCTGCATTTCGCCCTGCTGACCGATTTCCTCGATGCCGACCAGCAGATATTGCCCGGCGACGCCGCGTTGCTGGCGCACGCGGTCGAGCAGGTGGAACGGCTCAATGCGCGTTATGCGCCGGAACACGGCAACCTGTTCTTCCTGTTCCACCGGCCGCGCCTGTGGAATCCGCGCGAAGGCAAGTGGATGGGCTACGAGCGCAAGCGCGGCAAGCTGGCCGCGCTCAACCACCTGCTGCGCGGCGGCACCCGCGCCAGTGATCTGGAAAAGGACTTCATGCGCACCAGCGGCGACATCAAGGTGCTGGCCAACGTCCGTTACGTGATCACCCTGGATACCGACACGCGCCTGCCACGCGACGCGGCACGCGAGTTCGTCGGCACCCTCGCCCATCCGCTGAACCACGCGCGCTTCGATCAGCGCCGGCGCCGGGTCACGCGCGGCTACGGCATCCTGCAGCCGAGCGTCGGCAGCAGCATGGGCGGGCGCCGGGCTTCGCGTTACGCGCGCATGTACGGCAGCGAGCCCGGCATCGATCCGTACACGCGTACCGTGTCGGACGTGTACCAGGACCTGTTCGGCGAAGGTTCGTTCGTGGGCAAGGGCATCTATGACGTGGATGCGTTCGAGTCCGCGCTGGAGGATCGCTTCCCCGAGAACCGGATCCTCAGCCACGACCTGCTGGAAGGCTGCTACACGCGCGCCGGCCTGATCAGCGATGTGCGCCTGTTCGAGGATTACCCGTCGCGCTACATCGCCGACGTGAAGCGACGTTACCGCTGGATACGCGGCGACTGGCAGCTGTTGCCATGGCTGCTGCCATGGGTGCCGCGCCTGCAGGGCGGTCCTGAACGCAACCCGCTGTCGTGGCTTTCGCGCGGCAAGCTGCTCGACAACCTGCGCCGCAGCCTGGTGCCTGCCGCGACCACGGCGCTGCTGATACTGGGCTGGGTCCTGCTGCCGCAGCCACTGGCCTGGACCCTGTGGCTGCTGAGCCTGTTGCTGCTGCCGCTGCTGGTGCCGGCGATCCGCGATGCGCTGGCCAAGCCGATCGACATGGCGGTGGAAACCCACCTGATGCAGGTGGGCAAGGCCGCCGCGCGCAACCTGCTGCGCGCCACCGTCGACCTGGCCTGCCTGCCGTACGAGGCATTCTTCAGCCTGGGTGCGATCGCGCGCACCTTGTGGCGGATGGCGATCAGCCGCCGCCACTTGCTGCAATGGAATCCTTCGAGCGAAGTGGAGCGCGGCCTGGGCAGCGGCGTCGGCGCGGAACTGCGCAGCATGTGGTTCGCCCCGGTCTTCGCCATGGCCGTCGCCGCGCTGCTTTGGCGAATGAACCCGCATTCGTTGTGGGTGGCCGTCCCGATCCTGCTGTTGTGGTCGTGCTCGCCGTTGTTGATGGCATGGCTGGGACAGCCACCCAGCCAGCAACGCGCCAGCCTGTCGCCGGCGCAGCTCGTGTTCCTGGGAAGCCTCTCGCGCCGCACCTGGGCGTTCTTCGAGACCCATATCCGCGCCGAGGACCACTGGCTGCCGCCGGACAACATCCAGGAGCATCCGGCGCTGGTCGTGGCGCGCCGCACCTCGCCGACCAACATCGGCCTGTCGCTGCTGGCCAACCTGGCCGCGCACGATTTCGGCTACCTGCAGACCGGCGTCCTGATCGAACGCACCCGCCTGGTCCTGGCCACGCTGGAGGCGATGCCGCGGCATCGCGGCCACTTCTACAACTGGTACGACACCGAAACCCTGCAGCCGCTACCGCCGCATTACATTTCCACGGTCGACAGCGGCAACCTCGCCGGGCACCTGCTTACCTTGCGCCAGGGCTTGCTTGCGCTGGCCGATGCGCCGGTGCTGGCGTCGTGCACCTTCCACGGCCTGGCCGATACCCTGGAAGTCCTGGAAGACAACCGGCGCAGCGTCCGTCATGCGGACGAAGACCTGTTGCGCGCGCTCGGCGCTTTCCGCGAGCGCCTGGAAGCGGCGCGCAGGCAACCTCCGGCCACGTTGCGCCAGGCCGAACGGGTGTTGACGGCGTTGTCGCTGCAAGCCGCGGTGATCGAATCCACATGGCCGGTCACGGTCGACGATCCCGGACGGGACTGGCCAACGGCACTGCTCTCGGCCTGCCAGCTCGCACACGCGGAATTGCTGCATTTCGCGCCGTGGCTGGCCACCCTGGGCGATGCCCCGGGCGCGCGGCCGGACCGGCCCATCCCCAGCCTGCGCGATCTGCAGGCGCAATCCGAAGACCCGCTGGCGCAGGCGCGCGCGCGCGAACGCATCCGCGAACTCGAACGCCTGGCCCATGTCGCCGGCCAGTTCTCACTGATGGAATACGGCTTCCTCTACGACCGCTCGCGCCACCTGCTGGCGATCGGCTACAACGTCGACGAACGCCGCCTGGACCCCGGCCACTACGACCTGCTCGCCTCCGAGGCGCGACTGTGCAGCTTCGTCGCCATTGCCCAGGGCCAGTTGCCGCAGGAAACCTGGTTCGCACTGGGTCGACTGCTGACCGAGATCGACGGCGACGCGACCCTGCTGTCGTGGAGCGGCTCGATGTTCGAGTACCTGATGCCGCAACTGGTGATGCCGAGTTATCCGGACACGCTGCTCGACCAGACCGCGCAGCATGCGGTACAGGCGCAGATCCACTACGGCCGGCAACGCGACGTGCCATGGGGCATCTCCGAGTCGGGCTACAACACCGTCGATGCGCGGATGAACTACCAGTACCGCGCCTTCGGCGTGCCCGGCCTGGGCTTGAAGCGCGGCCTCGGCCAGGAACTGGTGATCGCGCCCTACGCCAGCATGATGGCGCTGATGGTGGCGCCGGAGGCGGCGTGCCAGAACCTGCAGCGCCTGACCGAGCTCGGCTTCAGTGGGCGTTTCGGCCTGTACGAGGCGATCGACTACACCCCGGCGCGGGTGCCGCGCGGGCAGGTGCACGCGCTGGTGCGTTCGTTCATGGCCCACCACCAGGGCATGGGCTTCCTGGCGCTGGCCTACCTGCTGCGCGACCAGCCGATGCAGAAACGCTTCGTCGCCGATCCCGAATTCCAGGCCACGTTGTTGCTGTTGCAGGAACGCATCCCGCGCACCGGCGTGTTCCACCCGCACGAATCCGAGACCAGCGGCGCCCGCGAGACCACCACGGTCAGCGAAACCCGGCTGCGGGTCTTCCGCAATCCCGATGCCGCCCGGCCTGCGGTGCAGATGCTCTCCAACGGCCGCTACCACGGCCTGCTGACCAGCGCGGGCGGCGGCTACAGCCGCTTGCGCGACATGGCCGTGACCCGCTGGCGCGAAGACGGAACCCGCGACCACTGGGGCAGCTTCTGCTACCTGCGCGACGTGGAAAGCGGCGAATTCTGGTCCGCCGCGCACCAGCCGACCTGCGTGCCGGTGGACCAGTACGAAGCGATCTTCTCCGACGCCAAGGCCGAGTTCCGCGGCCGCAAGCGCGACTACGACACCCACCTGGAGATCGCGATCTCGGCCGAGGACGACATCGAGCTGCGTCGCCTGCGCCTCAGCAACCGTTCGCGGCGCACGCGCACGATCGAGATCACCACCTACGCCGAAGTGGTGCTGGCCCCTGCCCTGTCCGATGAACTGCATCCGGCCTTCAGCAACCTGTTCGTACAGACCGAAATCGTGCGCGACAAGCAGGCGCTGTTGTGCACGCGCCGTGCGCGCGCCCACGACGAAGTGCCGCCGTGGATGTTCCACCTGGTCGCCGTGCACGACGCCGACATCAGCACGATTTCCTACGAAAGCGACCGTGCGCGATTCCTCGGCCGTGGCAATACCCCGCGCACGCCGGTCGCGATGACCGGTAATGACGCGCTTTCCGATTCGGCCGGTTCGGTACTGGATCCGATCGTCGCGATCCGTTGCCGGATCGTGCTGGCGCCGGAACAGACCGCGATCATCGACATGGTTTCCGGGGTCGGCGGCGAACGCCAGGCCTGCGCCGCGCTGATCGACAAGTACCGCGACCGGCGGCTGGCCGACCGCGTGTTCGACCTGGCCTGGACCCATAGCCAGGTAGTACGGCGCCAGATCAATGCTTCGCAGGCGGACGCCCAGCTCTACGAGCGCCTGGCCGGGCTGATGATCTATGCGAACCCGCTGCTGCGCGCGGAGGCCGCGGTGCTGATGCAGAACCGGCGCGGCCAATCCGGCTTGTGGGGCCATTCGATTTCCGGCGACCTGCCGATCGTGCTGGTGCAGATCGGCGACGCGGCCAACATCGAGCTGGTGCGGCAGATGGTGCAGGCGCACGCCTATTGGCGCCTGAAGGGACTCGAGGTGGACCTGGTGATCTGGAACGAGGACCAGGCCGGCTACCGGCAGCAGTTGCAGGAACAGATCCTGGGCCTGGTCTCGGCCGGTCCGGAAGGCAACGTGCTGGATCGGCCGGGCGGCATCTTCGTGCGTCCGGCGCAGCAGATTTCCCAGGAGGACCGGATCCTGTTGCAGGCGGTGGCGCGGGTGATCGTCAGCGACCAGCGCGGCAGCCTGGCCACCCAGGTCGGGCGCAAGGAATCGCCGGTGCGCGGCATTCCGCTGCTGCTGCCGGAAGCGGAAGGCGCGACGGCGTTGCTGGAGTCGCCGGA
>JAKFDG010000256.1:0-4577 GCA_036677285.1 Pseudoxanthomonas sp. | reverse complement strand
AGATTCTTGGTCGTCACCTGCGGCAGCGGTTCCGAATCCTTCTCGATTGAAGCCAGTGCCTCGCCCAACTTGCCGCGCAGGCCGGAGGTGACCTTGTCGATCGAATCCAGCGCGGACCCCGCGCCGATGCCGTCCGCCGATTCCGCATACACGGTGGTCTGGGTACGCGGATCGATCACCTCAGCGCTGACCCGCACGCGCCCGCCCACTTCCGACACCGTCGGCAGGATCACCGCCCGCGCCCCATCGCGCAACGCGATCTCCGAAGCGGTCGCCCGGTCCAGCAGCGTGCCCGGCTGGCGCTGCATCCGCGCCAGCGTGTCGCGCGCCTTCATGTCCGACAACAGGTTGACGTAACGCGACTGCTCCAGGCTGATCCGGAACGCCTGCGACAGCGAATCGTCCAGCACGTTCTGCCCGGTCAGGTTGCGCAGGTCGCCCACCACCACCCAATCGCGCTCGGCGAAGGCGATGGCCGGCTGCGGCCGGGTCAGGAACCACGCGCCGATGCCCAACCCCGCCACCAGCAGCAGTTCCACTGCGAGTGCCGCCGGACGCCGCCATAACGGAATGTCGCGCCAGGCCTTGGCGCTGTTGCCCGGCGCGCGCAGGGGCGCGATCCCGACCTCGCCGACTTCATAGACTTCCTGCGCTTCCGGCACGCCCTTGAAACGCCAGCGCCCGTAGGGCTTCCACAAAAGATTTTCCCCGCGCTCACCCAGCTCGCGCGCCGCGCGCCGCGCCAACGGCTCGGCCATCGCCGACAACAGGATCTGCCCTGGCCGCGCCAAGGTCATCAGGCGCGCGGCCATCGGCTTGGCCAGGCCTTCCACTTCGAGTGGTTTGGCCCCGACCAGCACCGCCGCCTCGCTGTTCTTCCAGGTCAGCACCTCGCCCACGTGCAGGCCGGCGCGCGCCTGCAGGTCCAGCTTGCGCTCCTTGCCAATCTCGCGCAGGCCGCGGGTGTAGTCCAGGGCGAAGCCGAGGCCATCGATGGGACGCTCGAACAGCAGCAGCAGGCCATCGGAACGGTCGATCAGGCGCCCGCGCCACTCCTGCTGCAGCTTCAGCACCAGGCGATCGTGTTCGCGGAACAGCTCCGACGCAGGCACGTCGCCCAGGCGCTCGACCAGCGCCGTGGAATCGACCAGGTCGGTCAGCAGGATGGTGCGCAGCTGCGGGCCGTCGGACGGAACGCGGGCGATGGGAGCGTTCGTGCGTCCCTCTTCCACCACTCCATCCACGGCGGTCATGGCCTCAGTCCTGCCACTCGACACGGTCGCCGCCACCGCGCTTGGCGCGATACAGCCCCTTGTCTGCCTGCGCGTACCAGTCGTTCCAGTCGCGCTCGGGGTCGATCAGGCACGCGCCGACGCTGAGCGAGCAGATCAGCGGCGGGGATGGCTGCATCTGCTGCAGCGCACGCGCGGTGGTGACCACGAAATCCGCGTAGCGCAGCATCTCGTCGCGGTCCGCCACCTTCAACAGCAGGCAGAATTCGTCGCCACCGAGACGGCAGGCCACGTCGTGGCTGCCCGCCAGCGAACGCATGATGTTGGCCACGCTCTGCAGGACCCGGTCGCCGGCCAGGTGGCCGTAGACGTCGTTGACGTTCTTGAAGCGGTCGCAATCGATCAGGAGCAGGCCGAAGCCGTGGAAACCGCCGTTGTTGCGTCCCTGCTCCAGGTACAGGGACAGGCCGCGGCGGTTGTACAACTCGGTGAGTTCGTCGGTGCGGTTTAGCTCTTCACTCTGGTTGAGCCGGTGCGCGGTGACCCGCAGGCTGTCGAGCGCGGCCTGCAGCTCCTGGTTGCGGCGGCGCAGGCGGTTGATCAGGTTATGTTCGTTCAACACCACGCGCATGATCGCGCGGCGCAGGAAGTACGACACCAGGCGGGCGTCGCGCTCAACCAGGTTCATGAACTCCTCATGCTGCAGTTCCAGCAGCACGCCATCCGCGGCCGCGGTGGCTGACGCGCTGCGCGCGTGATCGCCGATCAACAGGCCGAGCTCGCCGAAGAATTCGCCCGGGCCCAGGCGCTTGGCGATCAGGTCGTCGCCGAAGTCCAGGGCGACCGCGCCTTCCACCACCACGAACATGCTGGTGCCCGCTTCGCCGCGCGCGAACAGCTTCTCGCCCGCCATCATCGGCCGCGCGTTGCCCGCCCGCGCGAAGAGTTCGCACTCATCCGCCGACAGCACCGCGACGGCCGGATCGATGGCCAGGCCTTCCGTAGTTGGGCGCCCCGACTCGATGCCGGGCAGCTCCACGACGCTCTCCGAGTTCATTTCATGTCCCATTCATGAACGCGGAGAATACCACCACATTCCCACCCCAAGCATGGCGGCAGGCCGGGGATCCCGCCTACCGCACGGGCATGCTCAGGCGGCCTTGTCGCTGTGGAACTGTTCTTCCTCGGTCGAGCCCTTGAGCGCGGTAGTCGAGGACTGGCCCTGCTGGATCGCCTGGGTCACCGCGTCGAAATAGCCGGTGCCAACTTCGCGCTGGTGCTTGACCGCCGTGAAGCCGCGGTCGGCGGCGGCGAACTCGGCTTCCTGCAGTTCGACGAAGGCACTCATCTGCCGGCGCGCATAACCATGGGCCAGGTTGAACATGGAGTAGTTCAGCGCATGGAAACCGGCCAGGGTGATGAACTGGAACTTGTAGCCGTAGGCGGCGATTTCCTTCTGGAACCTGGCGATGGTCGCGTCGTCCAGGTTCTTCTTCCAGTTGAACGACGGCGAGCAGTTGTAGGCCAGCAGCTTGCCCGGGAACTTGGCGTGGATGGCCTCGGCGAACTTGCGCGCGAACTCCAGGTCCGGCTTGCCGGTTTCGCACCAGACCAGGTCGGCGTAAGGCGCATAGGCCAGGCCGCGGCTGATCGCCTGGTCCAGGCCATTCTTCGTCTTGTAGAAACCTTCGACGGTGCGTTCGCCGGTGACGAACGACTTGTCGTTGTCGTCGATGTCGCTGGTCAGCAGGTCGGCGGCCTCGGCATCGGTGCGCGCGACCAGCAGGGTCGACACGCCCATGACATCGCTTGCCAGGCGCGCGGCGTTCAACTTCTCCACCGCTTCACGCGTGGGCACCAGAACCTTGCCGCCCATGTGCCCGCACTTCTTCACCGAGGCCAGCTGGTCCTCGAAGTGCACGCCGGAGGCGCCGGCCTCGATCATCGCCTTCATCAGCTCGAACGCGTTGAGCACGCCGCCGAAGCCGGCTTCGGCATCGGCCACGATCGGCTGCAGGTAATCGATGCTGTCATCGCCTTCGGCATGGTTGAGCTGGTCGGCGCGCAGCAGGGTGTTGTTGATGCGCTTGACCACCGCTGGCACCGAGTCGGCCGGGTACAGCGACTGGTCCGGATACATCTGCCCGGCCAGGTTGGCGTCGGCGGCGACCTGCCAGCCCGACAGGTAGATGGCCTTGAGGCCGGCCTTGACCTGCTGCATGGCCTGGTTGCCGGTCAGCGCGCCGAGCGCGTTGACGAAGTCTTCCTTCTGCAGGTAGCCCCACAACTTCTCCGCGCCCAGCTTGGCGATGGAATGCTCGACCTTGACCGTGCCGCGCAGGCGCACCACGTCCTCGGCGGTGTAGTTGCGGGTGATGCCGGCCCAGCGCGGATTGGTGGCCCAGTCGTGTTTGATTTCTTCGGCGGTCGGCAGCTTGCTCATGGTGGATTCTCTTTGGGTAATAGGGAACGGGGAGCGGGGAATGGGGAACGGTCGAGGGAACAGGGCTCGGGCTTATCTGTTCCCTGTTCCCTGTTCCCAGTCCCCTGCTTTCAATCGATGCGTTCGTAAGCCGGCAGGGTGAGGAACTCGGCCAGCTCGTCGCCATGGCTGAGCTTGTCCAGCAGGGCGATGGCTTCGCCGATGCGCTTGCCGCCCGGCAGCGCACTGGTGTCGCCCAGCCGCGACGGCAGGTTCAACAGCGCGCGTTCCAGCAAGGCGAAATCGATCTGGGTGCCGTCGGCCAGGTGCAGGTTGTCCGAGTGCAGCCACTGCCACAGCTGGGTGCGGGAAATTTCCGCCGTGGCCGCGTCTTCCATCAGCCAGTGGATCGGCACGCAGCCGTTGCCGTCCAGCCAGGCCGCCAGGTAACGCACGCAGACTTCCACGCTGCCTTCGAAGCCGGCGCGGGTGATGGTGCCGAGCGACGGCTTGATCAGGTCGTCGCGGGTCACCTTCACGTCTTCGCGGCGCACGTCGTACTGGTTCGGCTTCGGCATGTGTTCGTCGAAGATGCCGCGCGCGATCGGGATCAGCGCCGGATGCGCGACCCAGGTGCCGTCGTGGCCGGCAGTCACTTCGCGCAGCTTGTCGGCGCGAACGCGGGCCATGGCCTGTTCGTTGGCGGCTTCGTCGCCGCTGATCGGGATCTGCGCGGCCATGCCGCCCATCGCATGCGCCCCGCGCTGGTGGCAGGTCTGGATCAGCAGTTCCGAATAGGCCTTGAGGAACGGCTGGGTCATGGTGACCTGGCCGCGCTCGGGCAGGACCTTGTCGCGATGCTTACGGAAAGTTTTCAGGTAGGAAAAGATGTAGTCCCAGCGCCCGCAGTTCAGGCCGACGAT
>JAKFDG010000255.1:0-4430 GCA_036677285.1 Pseudoxanthomonas sp. | reverse complement strand
TGTTCAGCCCACATCCGGCTTGCCGCGCAGCCCGCGTCCCCGTATGATGCCGCCCCTCACTTGGGCTCGGCCGCAGGTGCAATGGCCGGGTAGCTCAGTCGGTAGAGCAAGGGATTGAAAATCCCTGTGTCGGGGGTTCGATTCCCTCCCCGGCCACCATCAGGTGGCATGCATAAGTGTAGACAGAACAAGGGTTCCCAGCGACGGGAGCCCTTTTTTCTTGACTTCCGGTTTGCGATGGTTGGATGCCGTGTCCGGCCGATGTCCGGCTGATATCCCGGCATCCAAAGCGCTAGGCCTGCGGGCGTCCGCCAGGCAGTCGACTCCCACCGGGAGCTTCTTTTATCCGCTCAATGATTCGGATCTTCGAAGTAGGATCAAGGGGCAGATCCCAGTCGAGAGCATAGTCACGCTGCTGATGCCTCGCCCAGGTGCGAAACGCTACGCCCATACGCCCATCATTCGGGAGTCCACACTTCATCGCGAATGCCAAGCGGGGCATCTCGACCCACCGTATGCCTCGAGTGACCGGACTCCACGCCTCGGGCGGGATCTGACATATCCAGGAGAAACTTGGGGATGGGCCGTCGAGCTCGGACACCGCAGCCTCCACGAAACCGATTGCCGCCGGTCGCGCGAATCCCCGTCTTCCACGCACGCATTACCTCTGATAGTCCAAAGAGCCTATACCCCCAGAGCTATAGCTTCCAAGTGTAAATATTTCACACTGGACTCAGGCCTGCGTAGCGCGTCTGCGATCGCACTTATCCGACATGGAGCGGCAATGCGCAAGCTCTCATCCAGCAACTCTCCTGGATAGATCTCGGAAAGCAGCCGCCGGGATCGAAAGCCCCCGCCAATACTGAATAGATGCGCCCTGTCTCACGGAACCGTGATGTCCGACCTGCTAGACAAGGCGCTACTCCTATCTACTGTCTGGAGATGAACCCTTCCATTCCCAGAAATAACCTGACCCTTGGCTTGTTGTTGGCCTTCTCTGCATTGAACTTGACCTCCTTGCAGACGGCGCATGCGGGAACTGAGCATTCGAGGTATGTGGCCACGCTCGAACAAACTCCCAACGAAGACAAGCAACAGTTCATTCTTCGGGTTGGCGGATTCCTGGCGGAGCGCCAGGAACGCACCACGCATGAAGCGTGTGGATCCATTTGCTCTGCACCCAATGGAAGCTTGGCGGTAATGGTGTTTACCAGCGACAGGACCAATAGCTGCCCCGTCATGCTGGGGTGCCCCCTGTCGCACCCGACAATCACGGAAGATTTCATCCACTCCCACCCGGCGTTTCCTCCGTTTGGCACTTTCTCCGGGCACGACTACGAAATAGGCCCAGGCTATTTGGTGCGGGGAAGCCGCATGTACTACCAGAATGGCCGCGGCACTGCGCGAAGGCTTGCGCCGCCGGCAGAGGGTCATGCAGAAGCTGCCGACCGACGCATAGTCGGCCCCTAGCCCCGGCTGCGGTTGCCCCAGCTCTTGGCTGTTTGAGTTGCCCTAACGCCCGCTCCACCCTTTCCTGCGGAAAATTCCGGAAGCGGTGGATCGGCTTCAACATGGATCGACCTAACGGGTTGTGCTCACGGCTGCTTTCCGTCGCGCAGGCAAATCCAGAAGAACCGGATCATGTCCCAGGTATAGCGCTTCAGCAGGCGCCTGGGTTCCAGCGACAGGCGGAACAACCACTCCAGGTGCAGCGCGCGCACCCAGGACGGTGCGCGCCTGGCATTGCCGGAGAGGAAATCCAGCAATGCGCCGACGCCGAACATCGCCGGCGCGTTGCAGGCCGCACAATGATCCAGGATCCAGCCCTCCTGCCGCGGATTGCCGAAGGCGACCAGCACGACTTCCGCGCCCGAGGCATTGATCCTGTCGACCAGCCCGTCGCCGGCTTTGGCGTACTCGGCGTAGCCATCGCAGGTGCCCACGACCTGCTGCCCCAGTTTCTCCACCAGCTGCCGGGCAGCCAGCATTGCTACGCCGGGACGCGAGCCGAGCAGGAAGAATCGCAGCGGTCGCAGGCGCTGCGTGCATAGATAGGGAATGAAATCGGTGCCGTTTAGGTTTTCGGCGAAGCGGCGTCCATGGATCAGCCAAGACGCCAGGTCCATGCCGATTCCGTCGTTGACCACGCGCACCGACGGCGCTTGCAGCCGTGCGCGAAGCGGCTGGCATTCCACCACGAAATTAGTATTGGCGAAGAACACCTGGCGTTTACGGCCGGATTCCAGCGCCTCCAGCAGTTCCTCGGCGAGGTATTCGCGGGTGATCGAATGCACGCGATAGCCGCCCAGCCAGGTCACCTGCGGCATTGCAGACACCGCATCCGCATGCAGCCTTCCGTCATCAGTCGCGTTCATGCAGCGGTCTCCGCATCGAATTCCGGCCGGCTGCCTTCCCGATGTTTGGCGTGCGCATCACCACAGGTCATACGGAAACGCTTCTCGCAACGCGACCTGGATGCCGTGCAGGTCGAACGGCGCGTTCCCGCCCAGATCCAGGCATTCCTCCACCGTGCGTCCCGAATGCCAAGTGGTGCGCCCCGTCCCCGCGTAGTAGTCGTCGTATTTGAAGCGGTTCTCGCCGTTCCCGCTGTCCAGGTAGACGGCCGGAATGCCGTAGGCTTCGGCCAGGATCACGCCATGCAGCGAACTGGAGACCACTCTCTCCGCTCCCAGCAGCGCCCGCACGAAGGCCAGCGGTTTTATGTTCGGCAACAGCAGCCGATCGCCGTAGGCATCGTATTTCGCTGGCGATTCGTTGAAATGAGGGATCACCACGAAAGGGATTTTCGCCGACGCGCCGATCAGGTCGCTGGCGTAGAACTCCGGCATCAGCAGCGCCGGATCGCCGTACACTTCGGGGACGGGCATGCCACGGTCCATCAACCACTTCCGGGTCAGCGGCCCGCGCACCGCGCGCACGTCGAGTTGACGGAAGCGGTGCTGCGCATCGGGAATCTTGGCGTTGATGCCGCTACCCCACACCGTCTCCCCATCGTGCGCGTTGTGCAGCACCGAACCGATCGCGAACAACCGCCGCGTCCGGTCGCGCTTGTGCAGAAGATCCTGATCGCGCAGCGCAAGCATCGCTTCCACCATCACCTTGGACAGATGGTCGCCGACGTTGACCCCGCCGCTCTCCGGCTGCCACCAGTACAGTGCGCGGCGTTGCCGGCGCTCAAGCCAAGTTTCAAGCAGGGACACGGGAAGGCTCCTGCGGCGTCGCCAAGGGCAGCTGATGCGGCGAACCGTCGGACGCTGCTATCCGCAGTTCCGGATAGAGCTCCGGTTCGAGCAGACGGTCCACGGTGGCGGGCCAATCGAGGCATTCGCGGGAGCGGATCCGCGGCGCCTGCAACGCGCCGCGAATCGCATCGGCGATGGACTCCGCATCGCCCGGCGTGTAGCCGAAACGCGAAGCGTAGCGCCCGACGATGGCATACGGGCAGATGGCCGGCAGCGCGAAGAAATCGTACTGCAACAGCTTGAGCGAGCTATCGGCCAGGTAGGCGGGCAACCGGGCTGACGCGTACGGGGCGATGCCGAAGGTAGCGTGCTTGATGTAACGCAGCGTCTGCGCATGGGGCATTTCCCCGTATACCACCACGTTATCTCCGTATCCCGGCATGGGCCCGTGGCCCGATCCGATCACATGGAAAGTCACCTCAGGGAAGGCGTGGCTGGCCGCAGCGATCGCAGTGGGGTCGAACAGCATCGAGCCGACCGCAACGGCGTGCAGGCCACCGGAGGCGTAAGGCGACGGATCGGACAGTCGCTCGATCTCCGGGTCGATGCCATGACCGACGTGGTAGACGTTGTGCTGGCTTGCGACTTCGCCGGCCATCGCAGGCGACACCAGGGCGATCGCATCCATATCGGCCGCCGCATGGGCGAAAGCGCGCTCCACGTAGTCCGCGCTGTCGATCGCGCTCAGGCTGTCTGAAGCACGATAGATGAGACGGGCCGAAGGGTTGAGTTTCCTGGCCAGCTCCACGAACACCACGGCCGTTCCGCTTTCGAATATCACCACTTCGGCCGCGCGCAACCAGGCCACCAGCACCGGTGACGGATGGCGCGCGTACCAGCGAAACATCAGGTCCTCCAGCGGCCGCAACCAGCGCCGGCGGCTGTTGAACGGATGCAGCAGGGTTTTCCAGAGGAAACACTCGACGGCGCCGTGACGCTCGACGAGGTTGGCCCGGGCATCCAGGGGCAGCCGTATGTCGTGCTTCCATCGCGACAGCGCACTGTAGCGAAGCGAGAAGAAACGCGTGTGTCCGCGCCGGGCCAACTCGTCGCTGATGAAGTGGATGCTGGCACGGCGCGGCGTGCGGTAGTCATGCGCCGACAGCACCAGGAACCGACCCGGCGCGGCGGGGTCGCTTGCGCGCTCCGTATCGCGCATGGGCATGG
>JAKFDG010000254.1:0-10183 GCA_036677285.1 Pseudoxanthomonas sp. | reverse complement strand
GTCGGCTACGTGCGCTTCGCCTCGGTCTACCGCAGCTTCGAGGACGTGGCCGATTTCCGGGAGGAGATCGAGAAGCTCGAGCGCGACCTGCCCACCGCCAATGGCCAGTTGCCGCTGCTGGGCGCGGACGTGGTGCCGATCGACAAGAACAAGAAGCGCTAGATTTCCTTCCTCCCTGCGCCAATGCAAGGAGTGTCCATGATCAGACAACTCATCGTCGTGGCCGGCTTGCTCGGCGGTACCGCCATGGCCGTCGCCGCGCCCCCGAAGGAACTCGCGGGCCATTACTACCTGCGGGGCGTGATGGAAACCGGATCGGAACTGCTGTTGAAGGAAGACGGCAGTTTCGATTACTTCCTCGCGTATGGCGCCCTCGACCAGCTAGCCAGCGGAAGCTGGAAGCAGCAGGGGAGCCAGGTGGTCCTGGAAGCCCGCGTGCCGGAAGGCGATCTGTTCAAGTCGCTGCCGCATGCACTCCCACCCACCGATCCCGAAGAACTGAAGAGCTATGAGGCAGCCATGGCCCAGCTCCGCGCCGAAATAGGCGAGCGCTGGGTGGTGCGGATCGGCAATCCGGAAAGCGGCATGACCCTGGGCAACGTCAAGGTCACCCTGCAGTATCCCGATGGCAAGCAGGAGAGCGTGGTGACCGAACGCTCCGGCGAAGCCGCGTTCAAGGCACGCAAGGATGCGGCACCGCAACGGGTGGGCCTGGATTTCCAGGATGACGACAAGCCCGTGCAATGGTTCGATGGGGGCAAGCCGCCGCTGAACTCGCTGCTGTTCGATTTCGACTACCGGCAGCTCATGCCGCTACCCTTCAAGACCATGACCCTGCGCATCGATGGGCGCGACCTCATCCCGCATTGGCCGGAAGAGGGAGAACGAGGACGCTATTCCCGTGACTGAAGCGAGATATACGGCATTCGATCATCTGTGCATGACCCGCGCCCTGCGCCTGGCCGAACGCGGTGCCTACACCACCCGGCCCAATCCGATGGTGGGTTGCGTGATCGCGCAGGGCGATGCCATCGTCGGCGAAGGTTTCCACCAGCGTGCGGGTGAAGCGCACGCCGAAGTGCTCGCACTGCAGGCCACGGGAGACCGTGCGAAAGGCGCAACCGCTTACGTCACCCTGGAACCCTGCGCCCACACCGGCAAGACCGGTCCCTGTGCGGATGCCTTGATCGCCGCTGGCGTATCGCGGGTAGTCGCGGCCATGCGCGATCCTTTCCCGCAGGTGGATGGCGCGGGTTTCGACAAGCTGCGCGCGGCCGGGATCACGGTCGAAGCCGGATTGATGGAAGCCCAGGCGCGACAGCTCAACTGCGGATTCCTGTCGCGCATGGAGCGTGGCCGTCCGTGGGTGCGGGTGAAGCTGGCCACCAGCCTGGACGGGCGCACTGCGGCGGCCAATGGCGATTCCAAGTGGATCAGCGGCGACGCCTCGCGCCTGGACGTGCAGCGCTGGCGCGCACGGGCGGGTGCGATCCTCACCGGCGCAGGCACGGTGCTCGCCGACGATCCCTCGTTGACGGTGAGGCTGGAAGACGACACCCCGTTCGTGCCGCCGTTGCGGGTCGTGCTGGATCCGGGGCTGGCGACGGTCACGCGCGGACGCGTGCGCGAAGGCGAGGCGCCGACGCTCTACATCCATACCGCCGATGCCAAGCCGCCGCGCGAGATCAATGCCCAGCGTGTGGTTGCGCCTGCACAGGGCAGCAACTTCGATTTGCAGGCGGTGCTCGAGCTGCTGGCCGCGCGCGGAATCAATGAAGTGCAGGTGGAAGCGGGAGCGACGCTGGCCGGTGCGTTCGTGACCGCCGGGCTGGTCGACGAATTGCTGCTGTATGTCGCCCCCGTCCTGCTGGGCGATCTCGCGCGTCCACTGTTCGCCGGTCTCGGCATACAAACTATGGCCCAGCGCGCGCATCTGCAGGTCGTGGATTCCCGTGCGATCGGCGTGGATCATCGCCTGCTGTTGCGACCGACGGTCCCGGAGAAGCAATAGGCATGGCGACGTTCAAGGACCATTTTTCACAGGTCGCCGGCGCCTATGCCCATTGGCGGCCCACGTACCCGGACGCCTTGTTCGATGCGATCACCGCAGTCGTCCCCGCTACCGCGAGAGTGTGGGAGCCGGGTTGTGGCAGCGGACAGGCCACGCGCGGGTTGAGCGACCGCTTTGCACAGGTGTACGCGGCCGATCCGAGCGCAGCGCAGATCGACCAGCACTGGGCCAGGGAAACCGATGCCAACGTCAGCCTCGCGGTGGAACCGGGCGAAGCGACGGCACTGGCGGATCGCAGCGTCGACCTGGTCGCCGTCGCCCAGGCCCTGCACTGGTTCGACCGTTCGCGCTTCTTCGCCGAATGCGAACGCGTGCTGCGTCCCGCGGGCGTGCTCGCGGCCTGGACCTACCAGGACATGGTGTTCTCCGACGACCTGGAGCCTGCGGCCGAGGCCTTCCGCGCCGAAATCGCCCCCTATTGGCCTTCCGAGCGTGCCGAGGTCGATGCGGGATACGCCGACTATGCGTGGCCGTTCCCGGCCTTGCCTGCGCCGTCGCTGTGGCTGACTGCGGAGTGGACCCTGCCGCAATTGCTCGGTTACCTGGGCAGCCTGTCAGCGACCGCGCGCTGTCGCACCGCCACGGGCCAGGATCCCGTCGAAGCCCATGCCGCGGCGATCGCCGGCGCCTGGGGCGAGCCAGCCCAGGTACGCACGATGCGCTGGCCGCTGATCCTGCACCTGCGCCAGAAGCCCTTGTAAGAGTGGGCCTTTCCGCGATGCTTTTGCTTTGCCCCCTTTGGAGAAGGGGGCTATGGGGGATTTGCTTTTGCTCTTGGGCAAAGAAGCAACGGCAAGAGCAAATCCCCCTCAATCCCCCTTTTTCAAAGGGGAGGCAAAAAACATCGCAACGCAGCGTATCGGCGCGGGGGCCGGTCACTTCGTGGGCCGATGGTAGAATCCACGGGCCGGTTCTCCGGCAAATACAACGTAACGTCTTCAGGGCGGGGTGCGATTCCCCACCGGCGGTAGGTCGCCAGCGCTCGCAAGCGCTGTAGATGAGCCCGCGAGCGCCTCCACGGCATTCCAACAGGATGCTGCTGGAGGGTCAGCAGATCCGGTCCGATGCCGGAGCCGACGGTCATAGTCCGGATGAAAGAAGACAGTCGCACGCGGCCTCGTGGTCGCGTGCTGCCTCATGCCCTGGGGCGTTTTTCGCTTTTTCTTTTTTGCGGGAAACGTTTCATGTCCAATCCAATGCCCATGCCTATGTCCGGCTCCCTCCTTGCGGAGGCGCGCTGATGTTCACCGGCATCATCGAAGGCGTCGGCCGCCTGGCCAAATCCGAGCTGCGCGGCGGTGATGCGCGCCTGCGCATCGACGTGGGCAGCTTGCCGTTCGCCGATGTGCGACTGGGTGAAAGCATCGCGGTCAATGGCGTGTGCCTGACCGTGGTGGCGTTCGACGCGACCTCGTTCGAAGCCGATGCCTCCAACGAAACCCTGTCGCTGACCACGCTGGGCTCGCTCAATCCGGGCGCGGCAGTGAATCTCGAACGCGCGATGCGGCCCACCGACCGTCTCGGCGGGCACCTGGTCAGCGGCCATGTCGACGGCATCGGCAAGGTCGTGGGGATCCACGAAGACGCGCGTGCGCAACGCTGGCGCTTCGCCGCACCACCGGCATTGCTGCGCTACATCGCGAAAAAAGGCTCGGTCTGCGTGGACGGGGTCAGCCTGACCGTGAACGAAGCCGACGACACGGGCTTCGAAGTGGCGCTGATCCCCCACACGGTGGCGCATACCGCCTTCGCCCAGACCGCTGCCGGCGATGCGGTGAACCTGGAAATCGATCTGGTCGCCCGTTATGTCGAGCGCCTGCTTGGAGCGCGCGCATGAGTTTCGCCACCATTCCCGAACTGCTGGAAGAAATCCGCAACGGCCGCATGGTCGTGATCGTCGACGACGAGGATCGCGAGAACGAAGGCGACCTGATCATGGCCGCCGAACTGGTCAAGCCGTCGGACATCAACTTCATGGTCACCCATGCGCGCGGGCTCGTATGCCTGTCGCTGACCCGCGAGCGTTGCCGCCAGCTCGGCCTGCCGCCGATGGTCCAGGACAACACTTCGCAGCACCACACCAACTTCACCGTCAGCATCGAAGCGGCCGAAGGCGTGACCACCGGCATCTCCGCCTATGACCGCGCCCATACCATCCGCACCGCGGTGCGCCCGGACGTGAAACCGCAGGACCTTTCGCAACCCGGCCACATCTTCCCGCTGATGGCCCAGCCCGGCGGCGTGCTCAACCGCGCCGGCCATACCGAAGCGGCCGCCGACCTGGCATTGCTCGCGGGCCTCGAACCGGCCGGCGTGCTGGTCGAGATCCTCAATGCCGATGGCAGCATGGCCCGGCGTCCGCAGCTGGAGCAATTCGCGCGTGAGCATGGCTTGAAGATCGGTTCCATCGAGGAACTGATCCGTTACCGTCTCAGCACCGAACACACCGTCGAGCGCGTGGACGTGCGCGAGATCGATACCGAACACGGCCCGTTCCGCCTCCACACCTACCGCGACCGCCTAAGCCATGGCCTGCATTTCGCGCTGCTGCGCGGCGAAGCCGATGCCGGGGTGCCGACGCTGGTGCGCGTGCACATGCAGAACCCGCTGGCCGATGCCCTGCATTGGCGGCGCGCCGATTTCGGCCCGGCGGTGGGCGAGGTGCTGGCTGCGATCGCCCGCGAGGGCCGCGGTGCGCTGGTGTTGCTCGACGAGTCGGTGTCGACCGACGCCATGCTGGACAGGATCCGCGCAGGGCACGGGCACGAGCCGGAAACCGCTCCCGGCGGCGCCCTGGCCGAATGGCGCCGCAACGGCGCAGGCGGCCAGATCCTCGCCGACCTGGGCCTGGGCAAGCTGCGGGTGCTGGGCACGCCGCGCCGCCAGGTGGGCCTGGCCGGGTTCGGCCTGGACGTGGTCGAGTATGTCCAGCCTTCGTCGCCGGGCCATCTCGGCTAAACTTGCCACCCCCTCTGGTATCCGTTCCCCATGCCACATTACGAAGGCGGGCTGCGCGCTCCCGAAGCCGCACGTTTCGCGATCATCGCCAGTCGCTGGAACCCGCGCATCACCGATGCGCTGGTGACCGGTGCGCGCCAGAGCCTGGCCGGCAATGGCGTGGCGGAAGATGCGGTTGATGTGATCCGCGTGCCTGGGGCCTGGGAAATTCCACTGGTGGCCGCGCGCGTGGCCGCGGGCAGCCAGCATGCCGCCATCATCGCCCTGGGCTGCGTGATCCGCGGCGACACCCGCCACTATGAACATGTTGCCGACCGCTGCGCCGAAGGCCTGATGCGCATATCGCTCGACTTCGGCATCCCGGTGATGAACGGCGTGCTGGCGGTCGAACGCATCGAGGATGCGGAAGTCCGCGCCGGCGGCAGCCACGGCAACAAAGGCGAGGAAGCCGCGCTGGCGGCCATCGAGATGGCGCAGCTACTGGAGCAACTGCCATGAGTCGTCCCTACCGCAAGGAAGGCCGTCGCGACGGCGTGGATCCGGTCACCCGCGCCCGTGCCCGCCGCCGTGCGCTGCAGGCCGTGTACGCCTGGCAGATGTCGGGCGGAGAAGTCGGCCAGGTCATCGCCCAGTTCGCGCACGAGCAGGCGAATGAAATCGCCGACCTGGAATATTTCGACGACCTGGTGCGTGGCGTGGTCAGGCATCGCGCACAGCTGGACGAAGCGCTGGCCGGGTATCTCGACCGCACGGTGGAGGAAGTCGACCCGATCGAGCGCGCAGTGCTGCGCCTGTCGGCTTACGAGCTGATCCACCGCATCGACGTGCCGTACCGCGTGGTGCTGAACGAGGCGATCGAGATCGCCAAGCGTTTCGGCTCCGAGCACGGCCACACCTATGTCAACGGCGTGCTCGACCGCGCCGCCGCGGACTGGCGCGCGGCGGAATTCAACGCCGCCAAGTAGTGAAGCCGTTCCGTCGCGACGGCCTTATGCTGGGCCGATGAGCGCTTCCGAGTTCGACCTGATTTCCCGTATCCGCGCACGCGTGCGCGGACGCAGCGATGTCGCGCTCGGCATCGGCGACGATGCCGCCCTGCTGCAGGTGCCGGCGGGCCACGAACTGGTGGTGACCGCCGATACTCTCAATGCTGGCGTGCATTTCCCCGCAGCCACTGCGCCGGCGGATATCGGCTGGAAATCGCTGGCGGTGAACCTGTCCGATCTCGCAGCGATGGGCGCCACGCCCGCCTGGTGCACCTTGTCGCTTTCGCTGCCCGAAGCGGACGGCGCATGGGTCGATGCCTTCCTCGACGGGTTTCTCGCCCTGGCCGAGCAGCATGGCGTTTCCCTGATCGGCGGCGACACGACGCGCGGGCCGTTGTCCATCTCGGTCACCGCAATGGGAATGGTCGAAACCGGCAACGCATTGCGCCGTGACGGCGCGCGCGTCGGTGACGACGTGTGGGTGACAGGCACGCTCGGCGATGCCGCGGCAGCACTGGGAGCCGTGCTCGGGCAACGCGCGCTAGCCGCATCGTTGCGACAACGGCTCGATCGACCCATTCCGCGCATTGCTGCCGGACAGCGGCTGTCCGGGCTGGCGCACACTTGCATCGACCTTTCCGATGGACTGCTCGCCGACCTGGGCCATGTGTGCGAACGAAGTCGAGTGGGCGCGGAAATCGAACTGGCGGCGCTGCCTGCTTCCGAAGCGCTGGCTTCACTGGACCCGGCGCAGCGCCGGCACTGCCAGGCCAGCGGTGGCGACGACTATGAGTTGTGCTTCACCGCCTCGCCGCGCAATCGCGAATTGGTGATTCAGGCGCTGGATTTCACCGACGTCTCCGCCACGCGCATAGGCCGCATCGTGGGCGGGCAGGGGGTCCGGGCGCTGGGCCCCGATGGCAAGGAATGGCTGCCTTCGCGATCCGGCTACGAGCATTTCGGCTGAAAGTTTCAGGCTGGCGGCAACACTTTCCCGGGATTGAGGATCCCATCCGGATCCAGCGCCGCCTTGATCGCGCGCATCGCATCCAGGGTCGCCGGGTTGAACGCATCGGCCATGAAATCGCGCTTGGCCAGGCCGATGCCGTGTTCGCCCGATAGCGTTCCGTCCAGTGCCAGGGTCAACGCGAACACGCGCGGCAATGCCGCATGCGCGCGCTGGTCCTGCGACGCATCGGCCGGGTCGTAAAGGATGTTGACGTGCAGGTTGCCGTTGCCGGCATGGCCGAAGGCGACGATAGGCAGGTCGAATTCCAGCGCCAGCGCTTCCACGCCCTCCACCAGTTCGGGGATGCGCGACACCGGCACCACCACGTCCTCGTTGATCTTGCCGGGCGCGAGGGTGCGCAGCGCAGGCGACAGCGATTTGCGCGCGGCCCACAGCTTCTCGCGGGACGCTTCATCGGGCGCGGACTCCAGTCCGACCAGTCCTTCGCCACGCGCTGCCGCGCTTACTGCCGACAAGGCGTGGGGAAGTACGGCTGCATCGCCATCGACCTCGATCATCAGCAGCGCGCCGGCCTCGGGGATATCCGCGCCGCCGACTTCGCGCGCCAGGCGGATGCAGGCGCGGTCCATGAATTCCAGCATCGCCGGCGTGACCGGCTGGGACATCAGCCGCGCCACCGCCGCGGCCGCGCTGCCCACGTCCGCATACAACGCGCGCAGGCTGGCGCGGTGCGTCGGCAAGGGCGTCAGTTTCAAAGTCGCCCCGACGATCAACGCCAGCGTGCCTTCGCTGCCGACCAGCAGGTGGGTCAGGTCGTAACCGGTCGCATCCTTGGTGGTGACGCTGCCGCATTCGATCATTTCGCCGGTGCCGGTGACGGCGGCCAGGGCGAGCACGTTGTCGCGGCTGGCGCCGTATTTCACTGCATGCGGTCCCCCCGCGTTGCAGGCGAGGTTGCCGCCGATGGTGGAGATATCCGCGCTGGCCGGATCCGGCGGCCAGAACAATCCATGCGTCGCGAGCGCGCGCTGCAGGTCACCGTTCAACACGCCCGGTTCGACCACCGCGTAGCGATCGGCGGGGCGGATGTCGAGGATCCGGTTCATCCGCGCGAACGACACCACTACCCCACCGGGGGGCGGCACCGCCGCGCCGGTGGTGCCAGTGCCGCTGCCACGCGCGACGATGGGAATCCGATGCGCTCGACAGGCGCGGACCAGCGCAACGACCTGTTCGCGGTTCTCCGGTACCGCGACGGCGTCGGGCAGGGCATGGTGCTTCGAACTGTCACCGCCATGTGACTGGCGTGACGCGATATCGGTCAGCCAGCCATCGCCGAGCAGGGCGGACAGTTCGGAATCGAGCGCGGGCGGAAGCTGGGTGTTCAAGCACTCATTGTAGGCCGTGCCCCCGGGATCCTTCCTGACCTGTCCGTTCCCGTTTCCACGTTGGCCTCCGATGACGTGCGGCGTTGGCGCTGCCGAGGTGCGCTCGATGTCCAATGGCAATGGCAGCCTCGCTTCGGCGAACAGCCTGATAGTCGGCGTCACCGGTCATCGCAAGCTGCGCCCGTCCGAACTGGCAGGCCTGCAAGCGCAGGTACGGGCGTTCCTGCTGGGCCTGCAGGTGCGTTATCCGCAGCTGCCGCTGGTGGTGCTCTCATCGCTGGCCGAGGGCAGCGACCAACTGGTCGCGCAGGTCGCACTGGACCTGGGCCTGCGCGTGATCGCGCCGCTGCCGGTGCCGGTGGAGCTGTACCGGGATGATTTCGATCGTTCCCCGAGCCTTGAATTGCTCGAGCGGCAACTGGGGCAGGTCGAAGTAGTGACCCTGCCGCTGCGGCACGGCAACACCCTCGAGGCCATCTCCAGTCCCGGCCTGGCGCGCAACCAGCAATACGCCCAGGCGGGCATCTTCGTCTCCAGCCATTGCCACATCCTGCTGGCGCTGTGGGATGGCCGCGAATCCGACCGCCTGGGCGGAACCGCGCAGATCGTCCACTTCCACCTGCGAGGCGAGATGCCGGGGCAGATCCAGCGGCGGCACACGGCGGCGACGCTGCTCGGGTTGAACGAGGAAACCCTCGTCCACCATCTACCGACCAGTCGCGAGGGCGATGCGGACGCCGTCGAGGCGGGTCCGCGTTGGTTGACCACCCCTGAAGACATCCAGAGCAGCGCCGAATTGCCCGCGTTGTTCGACCTGATGTTCCGCCGGCATGCCGGGTTCAACACCGACACCCAGAAGTACGCAGGGGAGATCGCGGCGCAGGCCGGTGCATTACCGGATGCCAGGACCTGCCCGATCAAGGGCGCGTTCGTCGCCGCCGACTGGCTCGCCCGCACCTATCAACGGCGGGTGACCCGCGTGCTGCGCATCACCTATCTGCTGGCGGCGCTGATGGGCCTGACTTTCTTCACCTACACCCATGTCGCCACGCAGGACATCGTGGTCTATGCCTTCCTGCTGCTGTTCCTCGTCGGCATGGGCGTAGTGATGCTCGCCAGCCGCCGCGAGTGGCAGCGCAAGTACCTGGATTACCGCGCGCTCGCCGAGGGCCTGCGGGTGCAGTCGTACTGGCGACGCGCGGGCATCGTCAACATCGGCACGCCCACTTTCGCCCACGATAATTTCCTGCAGAAACAGGACGTGGAACTGGGATGGATCCGCAACGTCATGCGCGGCGCCAGCCTGGACGGCATGCTGGTGCCGGTCGCGGATGTCGCCGGGCAGGTGGATGCGGTGATCCACGAATGGATCGGCACGCCGCAGGCTGGAGGGCAATTGCACTATTACTCGCTCACTGCAGGGCGCAAGGCGCGCCTGCACGGCCGGGCGGAACTGCTGGGCCTGTTTTGCGTAGGACTGGGCGTAGGCATCAGCGCGCTGCTGGCGCTCTTCGCCCACCGCTTCGACGCCGACTTGAAACACACCCTGGTGGCAGTGATGGGCATCCTGTCGGTGGCCGCGGCGGTGCACGAGGCCTACGCCTACAAGAAGGCCGACAAGGAACTGATCAAGCAATACCGCTTCATGCAGCGCATCTTCGGCGCCGCGCAACGACGCCTGGCAGGCTGCACCGGCGTGCAGGAAAAGCAGCGGATCCTGCGCGCGCTGGGCGAGGCCGCGCTGACCGAGCACGCCGAGTGGACCCTGATGCACCGCGAGCGGCCGCTGCAGCACTCGCGCATCTGATTC
>JAKFDG010000253.1:0-2304 GCA_036677285.1 Pseudoxanthomonas sp. | reverse complement strand
GATCGACCAGGGCCTGATGGCCAAGGTCGACCCGCACCACCTGATGTTCAGCATCTGGGCCGCGACCCAGACCTATGCCGACTTCGATTGGCAGATCGCCACCGTCACCGGCAAGGCCAGCCTGGATGACGCCGACTACGAAGCCGCCGCGCAGACCATCATCCGCCTGGTGCTCAAGGGCTGCGAGATCGACGAAACCCAGACCGCCGCCTCCGAGCAAGTCACCCGCGCGTAAACCCGATTCGCATCAATCTCGAACGTAGGAACTCGGCACCCACCGTTCCTACGTCATAGATCGTGCAGCGCCTTCAGGCCACCACACCCGCGTCGGCCTTCAAGCCCGCCGCCTGCACCGCGCTGACCGCGCACTGCTCGTCGATGTCCGAGGTATCCCCGGTGATGCCCACGGCGCCGATCACCGCCCCTTTCCCGTCACGGATCAGCACGCCGCCCGGCGCCGGCACCAGTTGGCCGTCTGCCAGGTTGTTGACCGCGCCGATGAACGCCGGACGCTGCTGCGCGTCGGCGGCGATCGCCCGCGAGCCCTTGCCCAGGGCCAGTGCGCCCCAGGCCTTGGCGATGGCGATCTGCGGGCGCAGCAGGCTGGCGCCATCCTCGCGCTGCAGGCAGATCAGGTGGCCGCCGGTGTCCAGCACGGCCACGGTCAGCGGCGCCGCACCGATTTCCCGGCCGACCGCCAAGGCGCGGTTACTGATGATGGTCGCGGTGTCCAGGTTCAAAACGCTCATGTCTAGCTGCTCCTCGGGAAAGTCTGAAAACGGGGCCCGTAGCCACAGCGCTATTCCCAGCCCCGGCGACCCACGCAAGCCCGACGGAGACAAAGTACACAAAAAATATTATTTTTAGTACATTAAAAATAATATTTGTATACAACACGCCAATCCGATCACTGCTCCCAGTAGCCCGGCGTGTTGTAGATGGCCTTCAGGTAATCGATGAAGAACCGCACCTTGGCCGGCAGGTAGCGCTGCTGCGGATACACCGCCTGGATGTCGTAGGCCGGCACGGCGAACTGGTCGAGCACCGTCACCAGCTGGCCGCGCTTGAGTTCGGCCTGGATCTCCCAGGTCGAGCGCCAACCGATGCCCAGGCCCTGTTTCACCCAGTCGTAGAGGAGTTCGCCGTCATTGCAATCGAGATTGCCGGAAACCTTGACCGCCACCTGCTTGCCGTCGCGCAGGAAGGTCCAGCCGCGCTGCTGGCCGCCCTGCAGGTTGAACGCCAGGCAGTTGTGCTGGGCCAGGTCCTCGAGGGTCTGCGGAGCCGGGTGGTGCCGGAAATAGTCCGGCGAGCCACAGACCACCCGACGATTGGGGAACAGCTTGATCGCCACGTAGTTGGGGTCGGTCACCTCGCCGATGCGGATACCCATGTCGTAGCCCTGGCGCACCAGGTCGACCACGCTGTCGGTCAGGTTGAACGACAGGTTCAGCTCCGGGTAGCGCGCCTGGAAGGCCGGCGCATGGGGCGCGATATGCCGACGGCCGAACGCCGCCGGCGCCGACACCACCAGGTGGCCGCTCACCGAATGACTGCCGTGGGTGATGCTGGCGTCGGCCTCGTCGAAGTCGCGCAGCAGGCCGCGGGCGCGCTCCAGGTACTGCTCACCCAGGTCGGTCAGCGACAGGCCGCGGGTCGAGCGGTGCATCAGCTTGACCCCCAGGTGGCGCTCGAGCATGTCCAGGCGCCGGCCCATCACCACCGGGGTCACCCCTTCGACCAGGGCGGCTGCGGCGAAGCTGCCGTGATCGGCCACCAGAACGAAACTCTGCAACGCGGTGTAACGGTCCATTCGATACTCCTGATATCGACAGAACTGAAGAATGCAGCAATTTACCCCAGCCTGTCAGTGCCTTCATGCTCTAGCCATGTAGAAAAAATATCGACTAAAGCCTGGAGGAATTTTTCATGGCGCGTATGAGAGCAATCGATGCAGCAGTGGCGGTAATGCGCAAGGAAGGCGTCGAAGTCGCCTTCGGCGTACCGGGTGCGGCCATCAATCCGATGTATTCCGCCCTGAAGGCGGACGGCAGCATTCGCCACATACTGGCCCGCCACGTCGAGGGCGCCTCGCACATGGCCGAAGGCTACACCCGCGCCAAGGCCGGCAATATCGGCGTGTGCATCGGCACCTCCGGCCCGGCCGGCACCGACATGATCACCGGCCTGTACTCGGCCTCGGCCGACTCCATCCCGATCCTCTGCATCACCGGCCAGGCACCGCGTGCACGGCTGTACAAGGAGGACTTCCAGGCGGTGGACATCGAGTCGATCGCCAAGCCG
>JAKFDG010000252.1:0-3627 GCA_036677285.1 Pseudoxanthomonas sp. | reverse complement strand
CAGCGACCTGCCCGACCGCGAGCAACCGGTGTTGCCGGCTACGCTCGATACCCGTGCCGAAAGCCTGCTCATGCTGCGTCCGGGCGCACGCGCGGGCGAGATGCTGGCCTTGCGCCTGTGGGCCGCACCGACGCGCCTGCAGCCGGGCGATGTGCCGCTATGGCTTGGCAGCGTGCAGACCCTTCGGCACGAGCGTGCGTTCGAATTCGTCGGCATGTGGCTGCCGCTGCGCGAGGCCGGCTCGTCGCTGGAGGCCTTGTCCGCTTCCATGGGGCCGCTGGAGCACCGGGCCGAACCGCATCCGCAATCGCTGCTGCCGGTGTTGCGGATTCGTACTGATCAGCACGAACAATAAGTTAGGACACTATGGACGCCATGCAGGCAACCTCGAGGATCTCGGACTTTCTCCACGACCGCCCTACGCCATCCGGCATTGATGTCTTATGCAAGCTCCAGCACTTTGCGATCATCACCTACGCATTCGACCCAGATCGCTTTTCCGGCGTGATGCCGCCGCGATTCAGGCTGGATACTATTCGGATTGAAGGAAAGGACAAAGCACTGGTATCAGTCGTTCCCTTCGTGGACATCGACTTCACCTCTGCTGTCTTTCCCTTCCCGAAATTCAGAATGGGCCAGACCAACTACCGCATCTATATCGTCGACACCTTGACGAATGAAAAATGCGTCTGGTTCCTTGGCACCACCCTGGACTCATGGACTGTGTCAGTTCCACACTACCTTTGGAATCTGCCCTGGTATAACGGAAAAGTCCGCTTCGATTGCGAGCTTGACGAGAACAACAAGTACGTCAAGTACGTCATGCAAACGCAGGCACAATGGGCTCCCGCCAGAGTCGAGCTCGCAAGCGATGACTCGTCGGACCTGAATCTTCCAGGATTCCCCGATACTGAAACCGGCCTCGTGTACTTAACTCATCCGCTGCGTGGCTACTATCACCGGCGAGATGGGCAGTTGGGTACATACCACGTCTGGCACAAACAGTTGGAGGTAGCTGCCGGCAAACTGCTCAATGCAAATTTCGGCTTGCTGGATCGTCTTGGCCTCGTCGCTCTTCCCGAACAGCAAACCCCACACAGCGTCCTCATCGAGCCAATCAATGAGTTCACCATCTATCTTCCACCCAAAGTTCTTGGACGGGAGCCCTAACATTTCATTGAGGCGAATTCTGCGCGGATCAGATTGATCCAGGCGCAACGCCAACGCCTCACGGCATGAACCGCAGCAACAGTTCCAGGCGTTCATGCGGATCGTCTTCCTGCAGGATCGACAACCGCTGCGCGTCGCTGAGCGGCAGGAATTCGGCCAGCCGCCAGCCGACCCACGCCGCATCATCGAACTGCGCCGGTTTGGCCTTGCTGTGTTCGCCGCCAACCTTTTCCAGAAAGTGCTGCAGCACCGTCGCCAGCAAGGCGTGCTCGGGACGCAGCGGATCGTCGAGGTCAGCCTCGCGCCATTCCACGTCGCCGACGATCAGACCGTTGTCGCGCACCCGCGTGCGATTGACATGGAAACGCCGCATGCCGCGCACCTGCAGGGTCAGCAATCCGTCCGCGCCATTGCCGAAATCCTCGATCACCGCCTCGGTGCCGAAGGCCGCGGACGTGGCGGGGATGCCCGCCTCGTTGCCTTCCAGGATCAGGCAGACACCGAAACCGTGGCCATTACGCCCGCAGTCGCGCACCAGATCGAGATAGCGACGTTCGAACAGGCGCAATCCCAACGACGCACCGGGCAGCAGCACGGTATGCAGGGGGAATAACGGTAGCGATTCGCCGGCAGGCATGTATCCGGTCGACTCAATCCTTGAGCGCCGCAAGGAACCGGCGCGGCGCGCCATCGAAGCCGCCATTGGACATGAACACCACGTGGTCGCCTGACTTCGCGATGCTTCGCAGCGCATCGATCAGCGCATCCACATCGGCAACGGTATGCGCATCGCCACGGATCGCAGCCACCACTTTGCCGGCATCCCATGCCAGCTCCGGACGATGCAGGAACACCACCGCATCGGCCCCATCCAGCGAAGGCGCCAGCGCATCGGCGTGCGCGCCCAGGCGCATGGAATTGCTGCGCGGTTCCATCGCCACCACGATCCGTGCTCCGCCGACCTTCGCGCGCAGCCCGTGCAACGTGGTCTGTATCGCGGTGGGGTGGTGGGCGAAGTCGTCATAGAGGGTGATGCCCTCGGCCTCGCCGATGATTTCCAGGCGACGCTTCACGCTGCGGAAGTGGGCGAGCGCCGGAATCACGGTTGCGACATCGACGCCGACCGCATGCGCGGCCGCGAGCGCGGCCAGCCCGTTGAGCACGTTGTGGCGGCCCAGCATCGGCCAGTGCACTTCGCCGATTTCAGTGCCGTCGTGGAGCACGGCGAAAACACTGCCATCCTCTTTGACCAGGCGCGCACTCCACTCCAGCGAAGCATCGAAGCCGAAACGTTCCACCGGCGTCCAACAACCCATCGCCAGCACTTCGGCCAGGCGTTCATCCTTGCCGTTGACGATCAGGCGGCCACGCCGCGGCACGGTACGCACCAGGTGGTGGAACTGGCGCTGGATCGAAGCGATGTCGGGGAAGATGTCGGCGTGGTCGTATTCCAGGTTGTTGAGGATCGCCACCAGCGGCCGGTAGTGCACGAACTTGCTGCGCTTGTCGAAGAACGCGGTGTCGTATTCGTCGGCCTCGACCACGAATTCGCGGCCCTTGCCGACGCGAGCCGACACGCCGAAATCCTCGGCCACGCCGCCAATCAGGAAGCCCGGATCGCGGCCGGCCGCTTCCAGCAGGTAAGCAAGGATGGTGCTGGTGGTGGTCTTGCCGTGGGTGCCGGCGACCGCCAGCGTGTCGCGGCCCGGCAACACGTATTCGGCCAGCCACTGCGCGCCGGAGGTGTACTTGCGACCCGCGTCCAGCACCGCCTCCACCGCCGCGTTGCCGCGCGAAAGCGCGTTGCCGATGACGATCTCGTCGCAATCCGGCGAGATGTTTTCCGGCGCATACCCCTGCTGCAATGCGATACCCAACTGCTCCAGCTGGGTCGACATCGGCGGATACACCGTCTGGTCGCTGCCTTCGACCTCGTGCCCGAGTTCACGCGCCAAAGCGGCCACGCCGCCCATGAAAGTCCCGGCGATGCCGAGGATGTGAAGTTTGTTCATGCGACGATTGTGAAGGAATTTATCCCCTCTCCCAACGATTTTTTGGCTTCACAAGGAAATGCCGTGGTAGGGTCGGCCCACGGTCCCCGGGGGTATTGACAGGACGACGAAGTTTTCCGCGCATCGACGCGCGACCGATCAGCATGGGCCGTCCAGCCAACCTTAACCATCAGGAGTTCTTCGAATGCGAAAGACCAAATCCTTGGTACGTGTTGTATCGGCTCCCCTCGCTCTTGCGGCCGCGATGATCGCCGGCTCCGCCTTCGCCGCCGACCTCGATCCCGCTCTGAACGCCGCGATGCAGCGCGACCTGGGCCTTTCGGGCCAGCAGCTTGCGCAGTACCTGCAAACCGAACGGATCGCCGCACAACAGGAAAAGGCGCTGCAGAAGCAACTGGGTGCCAGCTACGCCGGCAGCTGGATAGAGCGCAAGGGCAATGGCTCC
>JAKFDG010000251.1:0-3060 GCA_036677285.1 Pseudoxanthomonas sp. | reverse complement strand
CATAGCGGTCTGGCCCTGGTTTGATCGAAGCCAGGGCCACTTGGCCGCTGTCGCCACGGCTGACGTTTATCAGGGCAAAGCATGGCCCCCATCATGGGCCCGGTCCTGATGCCGCAAGCGTCCTCGTCGTCGCCTGCGCATCGCCCTAGGGACGGCTTCGGCCGTCCCTTTTTATTTTAATGCGGCTCCCATAACGGCGCGGTGGCGATTTCGCGCCGCGCGAATCCATCAGCGTGCAAACTATCCCCCTCGCCACTGGATCTGCCGGAAACCCGCCATGAGCGACTTCGACCTGACCCCGCCCAACCCCACCCAGCGCCTGCAACTGATCGACGGCCTCGATGGCGATGAGCGCCGCGTGTTGCTGGAACACGGCACCGAGGCCCCGTTCTGCGGGGTATTCCTCGACAACAAGCTGGAGGGCGTCTACACCTGCCGGCTGTGCGGGTTGCCATTGTTCCGCTCCAGCGCCAAGTTCGATTCCGGCACCGGCTGGCCCAGCTTCTTCCGGCCCTACGACGACGCGCACGTGAAGACGATCCGCGATACCAGCTACGGCATGGTCCGCACCGAAATCGTGTGCGCGCGTTGCGACAGCCATCTGGGCCACGTGTTCCCGGATGGGCCGCCGCCCACCGGCGAGCGTCATTGCCTCAATTCGGTATCCCTGGGCTTCACCGAACAGGGGGAGAAGCTGCCCGATCCGTTGCTGCGTGGCGGCGCAGAGGCGGGCCTCGCGGACTGACCCCGCGCCGGCTGCATGAACGCGGCGCAACAGCGGCGCGACGAATCCGCAGGTTGCCGCGTATTGCAGGTCGACGGGAGCAGAATCGCTTTCCGGCCCAACGGAGTCCCTCCATGAAAATCGCATCCCTGTTCACAGGCCTGGCGCTGGCCCTGCTCATCGCCCTCCCAGCCACCGCCAGGCCGCGCAACGTCACCGATCCAGATGCACCGCGCAGCCTGCCCGCCGCGGGGGCGGTCAGCGTGTCGTGGGGCGATCCGGCGAAGTTCACCGAGATCCGCTACAGCCACAACAGCTGGGAGTCGAAACGAGGCGACTGGGTGGAAAGGCTGGCCAAGCACCTGCGCAAGAGCACCGAGAAGGTGCTGCCCGCCGGTCAACGCATGGAATTCAACATCACCGACATCAAGCGGGCCGGCGACTACGAGCCTTGGCGTGGCCCCAACGCGCACGACGTGCGGATCGTGCGCGACATCTACCCGCCGCGAATGACCTTCACCTTCACCCGTTATGGCGCCGATGGCCAGATCATCGAGCAGGGCGAGCGCAAGCTGGCCGACATGGGCTTCTTGTCCTCCGGCAGCACCCTGGACAGCGATCCGCTGCG
This sequence comes from Pseudoxanthomonas sp., assembly GCA_036677285.1. Lineage (GTDB taxonomy): Bacteria > Pseudomonadota > Gammaproteobacteria > Xanthomonadales > Xanthomonadaceae > Pseudoxanthomonas_A. Next base: position 1,708 of record JAKFDG010000251.1, on the reverse strand, counting down.
CTACGAGAAGCGCATGATCGACGATTGGGTGCGTCGTGAACTCAAGGTCGATCGCGAACTCAGTACGCGCTGACCGATCCACACGACCGATCCGATCGAATGTCCAAAACGGCCCGCCACGCGGGCCGTTGTTTTTCCGGTTGGGCACGTGCCTCGCGGCCCTTGCCGCTATCCTAGCGGCCATGGATCTGCGCACCGTCTCCGCCACCCGCTACGTCACGCCACTGCGTGAAGGCGGTTCGCTGCCGGCGGTGATCGAGGCCGACGACGAGGGCATGTACGTGCTCAAGTTCCGCGGCGCTGGGCAGGGCGCGAAGGCGCTGGTGGCGGAACTGGTGGCGGGCGGGATCGCGCACGCCCTGGACCTTCCCGTTCCCGAGATCGTATTGGTGGAACTGGATCCGGACCTGGCACGGACCGAGCCCGATCCCGAGATCCAGCACCTGATCCGGGAAAGCGCCGGCCTGAACCTGGCGCTGGACTACCTGCCCGGCGCGGTGAATTTCGATCCGGTAGCGGAGCGGCCCGATGCCGACCTGGCTTCGCGCATCGTCTGGTTCGATGCCTACGTCAGCAACGTCGACCGCACCCCGCGCAACACCAACCTGCTGATGTGGCATCGCCGGCTGCGCCTGATCGACCATGGCGCAGCGCTGTATTTCCACCACGGGTGGAACGGAAGCAGCGCCAATGCCGGCAATCCCTTCCCGATGATCAAGGATCACGTGCTGTTGCCGTGGGCCGATGCCCTGCCGACCGCCGACGTGGCGCTGTCGGACAAGCTGGACCGGCGCATCCTCGAGGACATCGTGGCGCGCGTGCCCGACGCGTGGCTGTCGGGTCCGGATGCATTCGCCTTGCCGGCCGCACAACGCACGGCCTACGTGGATTATCTGATGCAACGCCTGGTCCAGCGCCAGGCGTTCGTGCAGGAGGCGATCAATGCACGCGGCTGACGGCTACGACTACGCGGTGGTGCGGGTGGTGCCGCGCGTTGAGCGCGAGGAGTTCGTCAACGTCGGGGTGATCCTGTCGTGCGAAAAATCGCGCTACCTGGAAGCGCGGATCGAAATCGACGATGCGCGGCTGCTGGCGCTGGATCCCTCCCTGGATCTCGAATCGCTGCGCCGGCACCTGGCCACGATTCCGGCGATCTGCCGCGGCGGCCCGGACGCCGGTCCGATCGGCCTGTTGCCGCAACGCGCCCGCTTCCACTGGCTCACCGCCAGGCGCAGCTCCATCATCCAGACCTCGCCGGTGCACATGGGCAAATGCGCCGACATGGAAACAACCATGGAACACCTGATGCAACGCATGGTGCGGGTCGCGGGCTAGGACGCTCCGGATCCGCGCCGCGCACCCCGGGGATCAGGAATCGCGTTGCGCAACCAGGGTGGTGATCGCTTCGCGCAGCTCGGCCACCTCGTTCTCCAGGGCCTGCACGCGCGCTTCGAGCGCGGGCGATACCGTCTCGGCCGATGACGAAGAGGAAATGCGGGCCGTCACCGCCGCCACATCCACCGCCCCGCTGAGCAAATGCACGTAGCGGTCCTCGCGCTGGCCGGGGCCGCGTGGGATCTGCAGCGCCAGCGCGGGCCGGCGCTGGATCAGCCGGTCCAGCTGGTGACGGACGTCGTCGGCATCGGCGAACGGGACCAGGCGTTCGCTGCGCGCCAGCAGTTCGTGCACGGTCTGCGGGCCGCGCAGC
>JAKFDG010000250.1:0-2829 GCA_036677285.1 Pseudoxanthomonas sp. | reverse complement strand
GCGGCGAACACCTCATGTTCGCGCGCACGCAGGCGCTGGGCGAAATAGCGGCCGGCGGCCAGCGGATCGGTCAGGGTTTCGCCGCGTTCGAGCGTAGCGGCCAGGTGGCGGTGGCCCAGTTCCAGCGCCGCCGCCAGCTTGCAGGCGCGCGCCGGTCCCAGGCCGGGCAGGCGCGCCAAAGCGGCAGGCTCGTTTTCCAGCAATGCGCGCAGCGGGCCGTGCGCGGCCAGCAGCTCGCGCGAGGTCTGCACCGCATCGCGACCGCGCAGGCCCGAGCCCAGGAAGATCGCCAGCAGTTCCGCGTCCGACAGTGCGCCGGCACCACGAGCAAGCAGCTTTTCACGGGGGCGCTCTTCGGCGGGCCAGTCGCGGATGTGCATAGGACCATCCTGCCTGGGCTCATGCTGCAGGGCCATCAGGCCTTGCAGGCGCATCGGGTAAGCTAACTGTCTGTACGGCGATAGGAATTCCCCGACGTGGCGGATAACTTGAAGGGCCAAAAAGTGCTGTTGTGCGTGGGTGGTGGTATCGCCGCCTACAAGGCGCTGGAACTGGTGCGCCGGCTCAGGGACGTCGGGGCCGTGGTGCAGGTGGCGATGACCGCGGGCGCGGAGCAGTTCGTCACTCCGCTCAGTTTCCAGGCGTTGTCCGGGCAGCCCACGCGCACTTCCTTGTGGGACAGCGCGGCGGAAGCTTCGATGGGCCATATCGAACTGGCGCGCTGGGCCGACCGGGTCCTGATCGCCCCGGCCACCGCCGACCTGCTGGCCAAGCTGGCCCATGGTTTCGCCAACGACCTGGTCACCACCCTGTGCCTGGCCACGACCGCGCCGATCACGGTCGCCCCGGCCATGAACCACCGCATGTGGCTGCATCCGGCCACCCAGGCCAATCTGGCCATGCTGCGTGCGCGCGGCGTGCAGGTGATCGGCCCGGAGGATGGTCCGCTGGCCGAGGGCGAATCCGGCCCGGGCCGGCTGAGCGAACCGGAGGCCATCGTCGCCGCATTGTCGATGGCATCGGTGCCGGCCGCCGACGCCGCCTTGAAGGGGCTGAAGGTCATCGTCAGCGCGGGTCCCACTTACGAAGACCTGGATCCGGTGCGTTACCTGGGCAACCGCAGCAGCGGCAAGATGGGCTTCGCGGTGGCCGCCAGCGCGGCGCGGCGCGGCGCCGAAGTAATCCTGGTCGCCGGACCGGTGCATCTGCCCACGCCCGCGGGGGTGAAACGGGTGGACGTGCGTTCGGCCGCGCAAATGCGTGAAGCCGTGTTCGCCGCGTTCCCGGCCGATCTCTACATCGGCGCCGCCGCGGTCGCCGACTACACCCCGCGCGTGCCGGCGGCCAACAAGATCAAGAAGTCCAGCGAATCGCTGGCCCTGGACCTGGTACGCACGCCCGATATCCTTTCGGAAGTGGCGGCGCAGACCCAGGGCCTGAAGCTGGTGGTGGGTTTCGCCGCGGAAACCGAAAACCTCGCCGAATACGCACGCAAGAAACTGGTCGCCAAGCACCTGGACCTGATCGTCGCCAACCGCGTGGGCGTGTCCGACGGCGGATTCGAAAGCGACCGCAATGCGATGACCGCGTTCTGGCAGGACGGCGAACGGGTGTTCGCCTCTGCGCCCAAGACCCGGCTGGCCGATGAGCTGATCGACCTGATCGTGGAGCGCCTGAACGCATGAGCCCTGCCTCCGCGAAATCCACCCACGCCCAGGCCATGGAAGTGAAGCTGCTGGATCCGCGCTTCGGCGACGAATGGCCGTTGCCGGCCTATGCCACCGTCGCCAGCGCCGGTCTGGACCTGCGCGCCGCGATCGAAGCGCCGCTGACGCTGGAGCCGGGCGACACGGCCCTCGTCCCGAGCGGCATCGCGATCCACCTGGCCGATCCGCACCTCTGCGCGGTGGTGCTGCCGCGTTCCGGCCTGGGTCATCGCCATGGCATCGTGCTCGGCAACGGCACTGGTCTGATCGACGCCGATTACCAGGGTCCCTTGCTGATCAGCGTGTGGAACCGGGGTCGCGAGACTTTCACCATCCAGCCTGGCGATCGCATCGCCCAGCTGGTTGTGTTGCCGGTCACGCGGGTAAGCTTGCAGGTAGTGGATACTTTTGCGGACAGCGCGCGCGGCGAAGGCGGCTTCGGCCATACAGGCGTCCGTTGATGGGGACAATTCGAAATGGCTGAGAAGAAATCGAGCAAGTCGCATCTGCCCGCGACGGGTCTGCAGCGGGCATCGCCGTTGCTGGCGGTAGTGTTCGCTCTGCTGGCGCTGTGGCTGGGCTGGGGCGGGGTGCAGCAATGGCGCGACACCCGCATGGCCGACGGCCTGCAGCAGGCACGCGAGGGAACCGTGGCGACGATCGGGGAGGCGCTGGCGACGCAGGCCGGGCAACTGACCCAGCGCCTAGCATCGCCAGCGGTGCAGGCTGCGCTGCGCGCTGGCGATATCGCGACCGTGCAGAAGGCGATCGGGGACGGGTGGAAGGACGCTGCCCCGGTGCAGGTTCTGTCGGCCGGCCTGGAAGCGGCCTATGTCGATCCGTCCAATTTCGGTTTCAGCAAGCTCGCCTTGCTGGAAGCGGCGCAGAACGAAGGCAAGGCGATCGCGAGGGTCGTGCGCGAAGGCAAGCAGAGCCAATTGGGGTTGGCCGCAACCGCACAGGACCACGTGGTCTATGTGGGCCTGCCGCTGACGATACTGACCGACACTTTCGATAGTTCGGCGATTTCCGACCAAGCCTATCTGGCGCTGCGGCAGGGTGGCTACACGGTTCGGGAAATCGGTGACAGCGGCCTGGCGGGCGAGGCGGAAGCCCTGTCCCG
>JAKFDG010000249.1:0-1962 GCA_036677285.1 Pseudoxanthomonas sp. | reverse complement strand
TGCCCGGATTGTATTTCATCGGCGAGGTAGTCGACGTAACCGGCTGGCTGGGTGGCTACAACTTCCAGTGGGCCTGGGCCTCCGGCCATGCCGCCGGTAATGCTGTCTGAAGAAAGCAGTTCGGAGTCGTAGGAGCCACGTAAGTCGCGAAGGATGCGTCTGGTCGCGACTTACGTCGCTCCTATGCTCCTCTTCAGCGCATGGCGTCTGCCGCCAGCTCGAAGGACCGCAATCGCGCTTCATGGTCGAAGATGTTCGCCACCATCAGCAACTCATCGGGACGGTGCCGGTCGATGAACGCCGCGATGCCGCGTTCCACGGTCGCCGGATCGCCAACCACGCTGCAGGCCAGCGCCCGTTCCACGCCGGCCTTCTCATGCGGCTCCCAGTAGGCTTCGATATCATCGATCGGCGCCGGGATCAGTCCGGGCTTGCCGCGACGCAGGTTGACGAAGCTCTGTTGCGCGGTAGTGAACAGGCGCTTCGCTTCGTCGTCTGTGCCAGCGGCGACCACGTTCAACGCGAGCATCGCGCGCGGCCGGTCGAGATACCGCGAGGGGCGGAAGTCGCGATGGTAGACAGCCAAAGCCTGATCCATGGCATCCGGCGCGAAATGCGAGGCGAATGCGAACGGAAGGCCCAGCGCAGCGGCCAGCTGCGCGCTGAACAGGCTGGATCCCAGCAGCCATACCGGCACGTCGAGTCCTGCACCCGGCACGGCCCTGACGGCCTGGTCGGGTTGCACCGGCGCGAAGTACTGCAGCAGTTCCTGCACGTCGTGCGGGAACTGTTCGGCATTGTCGAAATATCGGCGCAACGCTTTCGCGGTGGCCTGGTCAGTGCCGGGCGCGCGACCCAACCCCAGGTCGATGCGGCCGGGATAGAGCGACGCCAACGTGCCGAACTGTTCCGCCACCTGCAGCGGCGCGTGATTGGGCAACATGATCCCGCCCGCACCGACGCGAATGGATTTCGTGCCGCCGGCCACATAACCAATCAGCACCGCGGTGGCTGCGCTGGCGATGCCGGGCATGTTGTGATGCTCGGCCAGCCAGTAACGCCGGTATCCCCAGGTTTCGGCGTGCTGCGCCAGGTCCAAAGTATTGCGGAAGGCCTGCGCGGCATCGCTGCCTTCGCAAACCGGGGCCAGGTCGAGTATCGAGTAAGGAATCATGGAGGCTGCCGTCGAAGTCATGACTTCGACATGGGGCCGGCGCGCGGCGTTGCCAACCGGATCGGCGGGATGCTGAGTTCTGCGACGAATCAGGTCAACAGATCGAACGGCCCACCCTGCTCCAGCGCGCGCCGATACGCGGGCCTGGCGTGGATGTGGTCGAGGAAGCCCTGCAGCTTCGGCCGGTCCTTGAAGCCGACGCGTGCCGCCGCCGCTTCCACCGGGAAACTCATCTGGATGTCGGCTGCGCTGAAGTCCTTTCCGGCGAACCAGCGCGACTTGTCCAGCTCGGCTTCCATGTAATCCAGGTGCAGCTTCACCTGAGGCCCCACGAAACTGCTCATGGCCTTGTCGGCGATGCCACGCGCGACCGGTTTGACGAAGAACGGCATCGGCGCCTGCTTCAGCCGCGAGAACACCAGGCTCAACAGCAGCGGCGGCATCGCCGAGCCTTCCGAGTAATGCATCCAGTAGCGGTAACGCAGGTGTTCGGGCGTGCCCGGCGATGGCGCGAAGTCATGCGCCGTGTCGTAGCGTTCGACCAGGTATTCGAGGATCGCACCCGATTCGACTAACGTATGCTTGCCATCCACCAGCACCGGCGATTTTCCCAACGGATGAATTTTTCGCAGCGACGGTGGTGCCAGCATGGTCTGGGCATCGCGCTGGTAGCGCACGACGGTGTATTCCAGGCCCAGTTCCTCCAGCAGCCAGAGCACACGCTGCGAACGGGAATTGTTGAGGTGGTGGACGGTAAGCATGGATTCCTCGGAGCGTCACGGACGTCG
>JAKFDG010000248.1:0-7452 GCA_036677285.1 Pseudoxanthomonas sp. | reverse complement strand
AGCCTGCTGGAAGGGGTGAACAACCGCATCAAGGTGATCAAGCGCATGGCCTATGGCTTCAGGGACTCGGACTACTTCTTCCTGAAAATCAAGGCTGCCTTCCCCGGGAAAGCGCGATGAACCATAAAAAAGCCCCACGGCCGGGAGCGGCACCGTGGGGCAGAGGAGCGGTCGGCATGGCCGACCAGGAGAGCGAGGGTTGCCCGGCCAGGTGGCCGGGACTTGGCAGCTATCAGGCGTTGGGTTGCCAACCACCGCCGAGGGCCTTGTAGATGGCGACTATGCCGCGGTACAGCTCGACCTCTGCCTGGGCCTGGGCATCCTCGGCGGCCAGGCGTTCGCGCTCGGCGTCGAACCGCACCAGGAAGTCCACCGTGCCTTCGCGGTAACGGACCACCGCACTGGCCTGTACCTGCGTAAACAGAGGGTCAGGTTCACGTGGGCCGGAATCATTATTCCCCGCCATGACTCTCGCGCTCGGTGAGCACGAGCCGACGGACGGCACCAGCCTTCTGAAGTCAGCCCCACACATGCAAACGTTCAGCCTTTGGTGATTTCAGGCATGATCAATCATATTGCCTAACGTGACATATGTGTCTAATGTGACAAAAAGGCAAATCGGATACCCAATGCAATGACCGAGACCTTGACCACCCGCGAAGCCGCACAAAGGTGCGGGGTCAGCTTTCGCACCGTGATTCGCTGGGCCGAGCGAGGCGAACTGCAGGCCTATCGGCTGCCGGGCCGCGGCGACTACCGAGTGCCGGTAGAAGAACTTCGCAGGTTCATGCGCGAACACGGCATTCCGGAGCCCGATGAAATGCCGGGCCGCCCGAAGCGGGTTCTGGTGGTCGACGATGAGCCGGCAATGGCTCTGGCGATCAAGCGCGTGTTCGCCCGCGCGGGGTTCGAGACGGCAATCGCCAACGACGGTTTCCTCGCCGGCTCGCTTCTGCATACGTTCAAGCCGCATCTGATGACGCTGGACATTCGCATGCCGGGCATCGATGGCTTCGCTGTCTTACGGTTGCTGCGCGAGACGCAGCTTCCCACTCCCCTGAAGGTCCTTGTCGTTTCCGGCGATAGCCAAGAGCACCTCCAACAGGCGTTGGCGCTCGGGGCCCACGGCGCCCTGTGCAAGCCTTTCGACAACCAAGAGTTGCTGGCTACAGCGCGCGAATTGCTGGGTGAAGCCAAGGCGCCGGCGCGCGCAATGCGCTCGCCAGAGAGTTCCGGATAGGACCTGCATGGCAGGCGACAACAACAACCAGGCGTGAGGCAGCGCCGGGGTCCAGCGAAGGGGGGGCCGATTGCGTGCACGGCTTGCACGCTCGTTCGAACTCTTAGGTTGCGCCATGGGCGCTCAATTCAACGGGAGACTTCGTATGAAACGCAAATCACCGATAGCCGGTATCTGTTCGGCGCTGTTGTTATTCACCCTAGGCAGTGCGCCGCCCGCACATGCCGATGCGATCAAGATCGGTGGCACTGGCGCCGCGATGGCCGCGATGAGCGTGCTGACGCAGGAATTCAGGAAGGCCAACCCCGACGCCGATATCGTCGTGCTCCCCGCCATCGGCAGCGGCGGCGCCATCAAGGGGGTGCAGAGCGGTGTCGTTGACGTAGGGATCAGCGCCCGATCTCTCAAAGACAGCGAGCGCGGCAAGGGCGCAGAGGAAACCGAATTAGCCCGAACGCCGTTCGTATTCGTGGTTCCGAAGAAGAACGCCATTGCCGGTTTCAGCGAAGGCGAACTGGTCGACATCTACGCCGGCAGGCGCACGACCTGGCCGGATGGCAGTCGCATTCGCCTCATCATGCGTCCTACCGACGACTCGGACTCAATCGTGCTGAAAACCAAGTTCTCACCGGCAATGGCGGAGGCGGTGAAAGCGGCGGAAACAAGGCCAGGCATGCTGTTCGCGGCCACCGACCAGGATGCCGCCGAGATGCTGAACCGGACGCCCGGCGCATTGGGGGTGCTATCGCTGGGGCAGGTCGTCGCTGAGCGGCTAGCACTGAACCCACTGCGGCTCGACGGCGTGCAACCGAGCGTCAAGGCCGCAGCCGATGGCACCTACCGCCACTACAAGGTGCTGTATCTGCTGACATCCCCTGATGCCAAACCGATCGCTAGAAAATTCGCCGCGTTTGTCCAGTCGGCCCGCGGCAAGGAACTCCTTGCGCAACTGGGCTTCTGGACTGCGACGGATAAATCTCTCGCCCCCCCGCAATCATGAGAGCGCAGCAGGCACGAGCAGCCGTCGTAATCAGCTGGGTGGCCGGAGCGGTCGCCCTGTTCGTGGCGCTCGCGCTGCCCATCGGCTACTTCGCAATGGGCCTGCGTGGCGTTGACGCGCTGCTCTCCGCCAAGGCCGCCGTCAGAGCGGAGAAAGTCAGTCAGATCATCGCAGCCGCGCCCGACATCTGGAAAATCCACGCCCACCGCCTGGATGCATCCCTACAGAACAATCCTACGCACGACGAAGGGGAGCAAAGTGTCGTGCGAGATATCCAGAACAACGTGATCGTCGCGTTTGGCCCAACGCCCGGCCGGATGGCACTGACCGAGACACGTGCGCTCTACGACTCAGGTGTGGTCGCGGGCTACGTAGACGTGCACTATCCGTTGGTCACTCTGGCTCGGGAAACCGCGTGGATCGCGGTGCTGGCATGCCTGTTGGGGGTGGGAGTCTTCGTCGTCTTTCGCCAGCAGCCCCTTCGGGCACTCGATCGGGCGTTGCGCACGATTACCGAGGAGCAGCAGCGCGCCGCGCGGCTCGAGTTGGCGAAAGAGGAAGCGGAGGCGGTCAACCGCGCGAAGTCCCTGTTCCTGGCCAAGATGAGTCACGAGATCCGCACGCCGATGAACGGTGTGCTGGGCATGACCGAACTCTTGTTGCGCACCGAGCTGAGCCCCAAGCAGTTGCGCTTCGTCGGCACGGCGCATCGCGCTGGCGAGTCGCTGCTCGCCATCATCGACGACATTCTCGACTTCTCGAAGATCGACGCGGGCAAGCTGGCACTGGAGCACGTCGAGTTCGACCTGAGGCAGACGATCGAGGAGGTGGTCGCACTGCTTGCCGAGGGCGCGCAACGCAAGGGCCTGGAGTTCGCCTGCCGGATGGCGGCGGAGCTGCCGCAGCGCGTGCGTGGCGACCCGGTGCGGTTGCGCCAGATCCTCACCAACCTGGTCAACAACGCGATCAAGTTCACCGAGCGCGGCGAGATCCTGGTCGATATGCGCTGCGGGGACGGTGACCGCGTGCGCCTGTCGGTCTCCGACACCGGCGTCGGCATTGCGCCAGAGGCTACCGCGACCCTGTTCCAGTCCTTCCATCAGGGAGACAACTCGACCTCGCGCAAATTCGGCGGCACCGGACTCGGGCTCGCCATCGTCAAGCAGCTCGCCGAGCTGATGGAGGGCGCGGTCGAGTTGGAGAGCGCGCCCGGCAAGGGCTCGACCTTCTCGGTCACGCTGCGCCTGGAGCCAGTCGCCTCAGCCACCGCAACCCCCGCCGCGCGCGATTCGCTCGCCGGGCTGCGCCTGCTGATTGTCGATGACAACCCGACCAACCGCAGCATCCTGCTGCAGCATGCGATCGAATGGCAGATGGACGCCGCGATCGCCTCGAACGGCGCAGAGGCCCTGGACCTGCTGCACGCGGCCAGCGCGAGCGGCAAGCCTTTCGACCTGGCCATCCTCGACATGAAGCTGCCGGGCATGGACGGCATCGAGCTGACCCGCGCGATCAAGGCGGACGCTGCTCTCGCGGCGCTGAAGCTGGTCATGCTCAGCTCGCTCGATGCGGCGGACGACATCGACCGGGCGCGCGAATTGGGCGTGGACCGCTGTCTTACCAAGCCGGTGCGCCGAGCTGAACTCCAGGCCTGCATCTCGTCGCTGGCCGTCGCCGTCGCCGTCGCGCCGAGTGCCCCGCAGTGCGCAGACGTGGTCGTTGCTGCGGCTACGCCCCTCACCCTGGCCACGGTGCGGGTGCTGCTGGCCGAAGACAACGCGATGAATCAGGAACTTGCACTGGAGATGCTCGAGGACACGGGCTACCGCGTCACGCTCGCCGAGAACGGGCGCCAGGCGCTGGCGGCGCTCGCCAGCGAAGCCTTCGATGTGGTGCTGATGGACTGCCAGATGCCGGAGCTGGATGGGTTCGAGGCGACTCGCAGGCTGCGCCGGCAAGAAGCCGAGGCCGGCGGTCGCCGCACGGCGGTCATCGCGCTGACCGCCAATGCCATGAGTGGCGACAGCGACCGTTGCCTCGAAGCCGGCATGGACGACTACGTTGCCAAGCCGTACAGCCGCGACAACCTGCTCGCGGCGCTCGCGCGCTGGACGCAGCCGACCATCACCACAACGCGCGCCACTCCGGGTGCAGAAGGCGCCCCGGTAGCAGCTACCGCAACAGCAACGGGTGCTATCGATGTGCGCGCACTGCAAGCCTTGCGCGCGATGCATCGAGCAGGCCGACCCAGTGTGCTCGCGCGGATGCTCGATCTGTTCGACCGCGACGCACCCCGGCTGCTCGCCGAAATGCGCGCCGCCGTCGGAACCAGTGATGTGGAGACTTTGCGCGATGCCGCGCACACGCTGAAATCGAATTGCGCGAACGTCGGCGCCACGGCGCTAGCGGCGATCTGCCGCGAAATCGAACAACTCGCACGCGCCGCAGACACCGCCGCAGCCGCCGTGCCGCTTGCCGCTGCCGAGGTAGAGCTGGGGCGAGTCCTCGCGGCGCTGGCACTGGAAAGGGGAACCGCATGAACCACGAAACTGCTGGCACGCCTGTCGTGCTCATCGTTGACGACGACGCGCAGACCCGCCTGCTGGTGACGGAGACGCTGGAGCCCGAAGGCTTCGGCATCGAAGAAGCGGCGAGCGGCAGTGCGGGCCTCGATGCGTTCCAGCGCGTGCGACCGGATCTCGTGCTGCTTGACGTCACCATGCCGGGCATGAGTGGGTTCGAGTGTTGCGAGCGCATGCGCCGGTTGCCCGGCGGCGAGCGCGTGCCGATCGTCGTCCTCACCGGTCACGATGACGACGAGTCGATCGCTCACGCCTTCGCGGTGGGCGCCACAGACTTCGTCTCCAAGCCGATGCGCTGGCAGCTGCTCGGGCACCGCGTGCGCTACCTGCTGCGGGCGCGCCGCGCGTTCGATGAGCTGGCGCGCAGCCAGGCTAGCCTGGCCTATGCACAGGGGCTCGCCCATGTGGGCAATTGGGAGTATCGGCCCGGCAGCGCCGTCGGCTACTGGTCACCGGAGGTCTACCGGATCCTGGGGCTCGACATGCAGCGGGATCCGCCCTGCTTCGAGACGTTGGCGCAACGGGTGCCCGAGGGCGAGCGACCCGAGTTGCTGCACTCGTTCATGAAGCTGCGCAGCGAGGGCGCCGGCTACAGCCTGGAGCACCGTATCGTGCGTCGCGACGGCGGCGAGCGAACGGTATTCCAGCACGCCGAGGCGTTGCATGAGCAAGGCCGTCTGGTCCTGCTGCGCGGCACGCTGCAGGACATCACGGAACGCAAGGTGCACGAGGCGCGAATCGAGTACCTGGCCAATCATGACGCGCTGACCGATCTCCCCAACCGCAATCTGCTGAGCGACCGCCTTGGCCAGGCAATAGCCCAGGCGCGCCGAGGCGGTCAGTGCCTGGCCACGTTGGTCCTTGACCTGGACCGGTTCAAGCACATCAACGACAGTTTCGGTCACCCGGTTGGGGATGCCTTGCTCAAGGCAGTCGCCGCCAGGCTCAAGGCGGCGATCCGCGAAGGCGATACGGTGGCGCGACTGGGCGGCGACGAATTCGTCATCATGCTGCCGGGGCTCGCCAATTCTGCAGACGCAGAGATCGTCGTACAAAAGGTGTTGGCCAAGTTTGCCGACCCGTTCCTGGTGGAAGGCCATGAGTTGCATGTGACGACCAGCATTGGCGTGAGCGGTTATCCCGAAGATGGCGCCGACAGCGACACGTTGCTCAAGACCGCCGACGCCGCTCTGTATCGCGCGAAGGATAGAGGTCGCAACGGCTTCCAGTTCTACACCAGGGCAATGGGCGTCGAGGTGGAAGAGCGCGCCGAGCTTGAAAGTGCGCTGCACCGGGCACTGGATCGGCAGGAATTCGAGCTGCACTACCAACCCAAGGTTGATCTTCGCAGTGGGCAGGTTCGCGGCGTCGAGGCGCTGATCCGCTGGCGCCATCCTGAAGTGGGACTGATTCCACCAGACCGCTTCATCCCGCTGGCCGAGGAGACCGGGTTGATCCTCCCCATCGGCGAATGGGTGCTCAGGACCGCGTGCGCCCAGGTCAAGGCGTGGCAGGCGGCCGGATACCCTGAGCTGTCGATGGCGGTCAATGTGTCGGCACGGCAGTTTCGCCAGCAGGACGTGCCAGAACTCGTTCGTGCCGTCCTCGCCGATACCGGCCTCGCCGCTCGCTATCTGGAGCTGGAGCTGACCGAAAGCGTGCTCATGCAGGACAAGGAGACGGTAGTGCGGGCGCTGCGACGGCTCAAGCAGATCGGCGTGATGCTGTCGCTGGACGACTTTGGCACCGGCTACTCGAGCCTCTCCTACCTCAAGGACTTTCCCTTCGATGCCGTCAAGATCGATGGCTCCTTTGTCCGTGATGCGACCAACAGCGTAGTGGGCGCGTCGCTCACCAAGTCGATCATCGCGATGGCCCGCTCCCTGAACTTGACGACGGTTGCCGAGGGGGTGGAGACCGAAGGTCAGTTGAGTTTCCTGAATACCAATCGTTGCGACGCCATCCAGGGCTACTACTTCAGCCGTCCGCTGTCGACAGACGACCTGATGGCGCTGCTGGGCGCAGGCAAGCACCTACCGGCCGACAGCTCCCGCAGCGAACCCGCCGAACGTACGCTGCTGCTGGTGGACGACGAAGAGAACATCCTCGCCGCCCTCGAACGTGTCCTGCGGCGTGATGGCTATCGCGTCCTGCATACGACCAGCCCCCGGCAGGCGCTCGAACTGCTGGCGATCCACCCTGTCGGGGTGATCGTCTGCGATGGCCGTATGCCAGAAATGCCCGGGGTGGACCTGCTGCGCTGCGTCAAGGGGCTCTATCCCGACATCGTGCGCATCATGCTTTCGGGCTATACCGCAGTGAACTCGGTGACCGATGCGATCAACGAAGGCGCGGTGCACAAGTTCATCACCAAGCCATGGGACGATGGGTCGCTCCGGCAACACATCGCGGAGGCGTTTCGCCACCATGAGGTGAGTTCAGAAAAAGGATCGCCTCGCGCGGGAGATTGAGAGCTTGTGAAAAAACTCTCAGGCCTGCGGTTGCCAACCGCCGCCGAGGGCCTTGTAGATGGCGACTATGCCGCGGTACAGCTCGACTTCCGCCTGGGCCTGGCTGTCCTCGGCGGCCAGGCGCTCGCGTTCGGCGTCGAGCAGCACGAGGAAGTCCAC
>JAKFDG010000247.1:0-3717 GCA_036677285.1 Pseudoxanthomonas sp. | reverse complement strand
AGCAGCTTGTGCGCGCAGGTGGCGGCGATGGCCGCCTGCCCCACCGCCACGGAGATCTGGTTCAAGCCACTGACCACGTCGCCGATCGCGAACAGGTTCGGCACGTTCGTCATCTGGTGTTTGTCCACCAGGATTTCGCCCGTCTCCGACAACGCCGCACCGACGGCCGCGGCGATGCCTGCCGTGGTGTAAGCGCCCAGGAAGGGATAGACGCTGTCGAACGTGGCGGCGCTGCCGTCGGGCGCGGTATAGCTGCATTGCCTGCCATCGAAGCCCAGCGCGCCCCCGGCTGCCAGCACGCGCACGCCCGCGGCCCTCGCCTCGCGCATTTCCTCGCCACCGTCGCCATCGTCGGTCGGCAACAGGAATACCTGTTCGGAATAGGCGCGCAGGAACCGTCCATGGGCGGGGATGTCCTTGCTGGGCCCATACACGCCGATGCGCGTGTCGCTGGCTTCGTAGGCGTCGCAGACGGAACACAGGCGCATGGCACCGCAAGCCACGGCCGATTCAACCCACGGCGCATCCGGCAGCTTGTCGGCCAGGCCGGTGGCCAGGATCACGCAGCGCGCACGCCAGGTGCGCGCCTGCGCGGACAGGACGAAGCCGCCGTCGCGCCGTTCGATCGCCTCTACCAGCGCCTCCTCGAAGCGCGTCCCGAATCCCGCTGCCTGCTCTTTCATCCGGCGCAACAGTTCGACGCCAGAGACACCTCGCGGGAATCCGGGGCAGTTGTTGCTTTCCGGAATCCACTGCGCCCGGCTGTCGCCGCTATGCAGCACCAGGCACGACCGATGGAATCGGCGCAGGTACGTGGCCGCAGTCAGGCCGGCCGGGCCTCCGCCCACCACCGCCACGTCCACCAGCGAGGCTGCGTCCGCGTTGCCGTCACGGTCTGGCATACAGGTTCCTGCGTATTCGATGGGGTCCAACTTATACCCATGGCAGCGCAGTGTCGCTGGATTCCGCGGATCCTCCGGCCGGCGAGCGTGGCCGCTTTCCCGGGCGCTTGCGTTGCTATTACCAGCGGGATGTCGGGTATCCGCGCCACGGAGGTGTCGGTGGATGGTAGCGAACTCCTGCAGGCGATCCTCGACAGCCCGACCCAGCACGCCATCATCGTCACCGATGTCGACGGGCTGATCCGGATCTGGAACAAGGGCGCGACCCGCATTTTCCAGTACCCGGACGACGAGATCGTCGGCACCGACGCCCGCGTGCTGTTCTCGCCGGACGACCTGGCCCATGGCGTCCCGGACAAGGAAATGGCCGCCGCCAGCCGGGATGGCTGCGCCGGCGACTTCCGCTGGCACGTGCGCAAGGACGGCACCCTGTTCTGGGCCGACGGCATGATCTACCCGATCCGCAGCCGCGCCGGTGCGGCGCTGGGTTACGTCAAGATCCTGCGCGACGCCACCGCGGAAAAGCAGACCGGCGACGCCACCTCGCGGCTGGCGCTGGAGGACAGCCTGACCGGACTGCCCAACCGCGTCGAATTCCGCAACCGCTTCGTCGACATGTCCGCCTCCGCGCAGCGCCACGGCCAGTCGTTGATCCTGCTGCTGCTGGACCTGGACCGGTTCAAGGAGGTCAACGACCATCGCGGCCACGCCACCGGCGACGCGCTGTTGCAGCAGGTGGCCCACCGCATGCGCGCGGTGGTGCGCGACACCGATTTCGTCGCCCGCGTCGGCGGCGACGAGTTCGTGGTCCTGCAGCCCGATGCCGGCGTCCCGGAGGAAGGCGGCGTGGTTGCCGAGAAGCTGGTGGAGGCGCTGTCGCGGCCGTTCTACATCGGCGGACGCGAGACTCGCGTCGGCGCCAGCATCGGCCTGAGCGTGTATCCGCAGGATGCCGACAACCTCGACCGGCTCTTCGACAAGGCCGACCGTGCCCTGTACCGGGCCAAGGCCGGCGGCCGCGGCGGCTACCGCTTCTACTCCGCGCAGATGGATGTCAGCGCCCACCGCCGCACCCTCGAACACGTGCAGCTGCGGCGGGCGATGAAGGAACGCGCGTTCACCCTGCACTACCACCCGATGGTCGATGCGACCAGTGGCAGGACCCTGGCAGTCGAGGCCCTGCTGCGCTGTACCGACCCGTTCTTCGCCGGCTATCCGATCGAGCGGGTGCTGACCATCGCGGCCGAAACCGGACGCATGCGCCGGCTCGGCCTGTGGGCCTGCGCGCATGCGATCCGGCAGGTGCGCCAATGGCAGTTGGCCGGCTGGCCCGAGTTGGGCCTGTCCCTGAATTTCTGCCGCACCGAGCTGGTCGAGCCCAGGTTCGCGCAGCGCGTGGTCCGCTTGTTGTCGAAGTTCGGCCTGCCGCCTTCGCAGCTGGAGATCGACTTGGCCGAGTCGCAGCTGACCGACGATTTCGACAGCACCCAGATCGAGGCGTTGCACGCCTTTGGCGTGTCGATCGCCATCGACGACCTCGGCGCCGGCGGCCTGTCGCTGGAGCACCTGTTCGAACTGCCGATAAGCACGGTCAAGCTCGACCTGAAATTCATGCCCGACCTGCCGGCCGACCCGCGCAGCCGCGTGGTCGCCACTGCGATCAGCCAGCTGGCCCACGCCCTCAACATCCGCGTGGTCGCCGAGCGGGTCGAATCGGAATCCCAGGCCGAATTCCTGCAATCGCTGTGCGCAGCGATGCAGGGCTACCATTTCGCCCACCCGATGACTGCGGACTACCTCATCCAGTGGCTGGAAGCGAACGCGCCGCTGGCGGGCGCGGCGGCGGCGAAAACCGGCGGCGGCGCCTCCTGATCGCGGCAACCCGGGGCATCACCCCTCCGGTTCCAGTTGCGATGGCCTGACCCGGAACACCGCGCTGATGCGCGGGCCCTGCGGTTTCTTCGTCTTCGGAATGCCATGTTCGTGGGTGCGTTGCGAAGCATGGCTCATGCACAGCAGGCTGCCGGGCTCCAGATCCACGGCCAGGGTGTCGCGGTCGCCCGCTTTGGCGCGTATGAGCATGCGCCGCGGGTCGCCCAGCGAGACCAGCGCAATGGGATGCGGGGCGGTGAGGATGTGCAGCTTGTCGTTGTGCATGGCCACGCTGTCGTTGCCGTCGCGGTAGAGGTTGAGCCCGACTCCGTTGTAGGGCGCGGATACTTCCCGTTGCACCTGCGCCAGCATTTCCGCCAGCGGCAGCTCGGGCGGAAATGCATCGGCGCGGTACGAGGCGATCAAACGCGGCACGTCGACGATGCGGTCGTACATGGGGCGTTGCAGGTGGGTCCACGCGGCCTTCGCCTGCAAGGCGAGGAACCACTCCTGCGCCAGTCGCGCCTCGACGAAACCCGGCCAGTAGCGGATGCCGCCTTCGGCATCGTCCACCAGTGGCGTCATCGCCCCGGCGAACAGGTCCAGCGAGAACGCGGCGGCCGACATCAGTGGAAATCCCGCGAAGCCGTACGCAGGCCGCCGAGCATCGCGCTGAGGTCCTGCATGTCCTGCGCGATCAGGTGGGCCACGCCGTCCACCTGTTCCCAGCGCCCGCGCACCGCCAGCAGGCTCGCACCCAGCAGCGCCTTGCGCCCGCGCTGGGCCACGTGTTCCCACACCACCACGTTGACCATGCCGTGCTCATCCTCCAGGGTGACGAACATGGTGCCGCTCGCCGTCTGCGGACGCTGCCGGTTGGTCACCAGGCCCACCGCATGCACGCTGCTGCCGTGGCGCTTGTCGATCAGATCGCGCGAACCCA
>JAKFDG010000246.1:0-21032 GCA_036677285.1 Pseudoxanthomonas sp. | reverse complement strand
GTCCGCAGGATTGTTCGTGGCAGGGATCAGTCATTCGCCGCCGACAACTGCCGGCCGCGTTCGCTCGCGGCGTGAATGGCCTGTGCGACCAGCGCCTCGAAACCTCCATTCTGGAAGGTCTCGATCGCCGCCTGGGTGGTGCCATTGGGCGAGGTGACGCGACGGCGCAGCTCTGCCGGTGGTTCGTCCGACTCGACCAGCATGCGCGCCGCGCCGAGTACGGTCTGCAGCACCAGGGTGCGTGCCGCGTCATCCGCGAGTCCTTCTGCTTTCGCCGCGGCCTCCATCGCTTCGGCCAGCAGGAAGACATAGGCAGGGCCGCTTCCGGACACGGCGGTGACCGCATCCATCTTCGTTTCATCGTCGATCCAGACCGTGCGGCCTGCGCTGGCCAGCAACCGTTCGGCGCGCTCGCGACCCGCTTCATCCACCCGTGCATTGGCGAACAATCCGGTCACGCCCGCGCCCAGCAGGGCAGGCGTATTGGGCATGGCGCGGATCACGGCGGCCTCGCCGCCGAGCCAGCGCTGCAACTGCGAGGCGGTGATGCCGGCCGCGATCGAAACCACGATCGGCCGTTGCGATTGCGCCATCGGCGCCAGGTCTTCGCACAGGCTGCGCATCACCTGTGGCTTGACCGCCAGCAACCACAGCCCGGCATTGGCGACCGCCCCGGCCGCCTCGACGAAGACCGCGACGCCGAAATCCGCCGCCAGTTCTTCGCGCAGGGAGGAGACCGGTTCGACGACATGGATCGTGGCGGCATCCACGCCACGGGCGACCAATCCGCCGATCAGGCTGCGGGCCATGTTGCCGCCGCCGATGAAGGCGATGTTTTCCGGATGGGTCATGCGGTTCCTCAGGGCTTGGATGGGCGTGCGCCGAACAGGGCGGTGCCGATGCGCACCATCGTCGCACCTTCGGCGATGGCCAGCGCGGAATCATCGCTCATGCCCATCGACAAGGTATCGGCTTGCGGGTACTGCGCGCGAAGCTCCGCGAACAAGCCCGCCATGCGCCGATAGGCAGGGCGGCGCTGTTCGATATCCGGATGCGGCGCGGGGATCGCCATCAATCCACGCAGGGCCAGGCGCGGCTCCCGCTGGATCGCGGCGGCCAGCGCAGGCACTTCCTCCGGGCGACAACCATGCTTGCTGGCCTCGTCGTCGATGTTGACCTGGATCAGCACGTTCAGCGGCGCGCGTTCGGCGGGGCGATAGCGGGAAAGCGCCGCGACCAGCTTGATCCGGTCCACCGTCTGGATCCAGTCGAAGACGATCGCGGCGACGTCGGCCTTGTTCGACTGCAGGTGGCCGATCAGATGCCACTCCAGAGCCAGCGCTTGCAGTTCGCGGGCCTTGGCCTGCGCTTCCTGGACGTAGTTTTCACCGAAGGCCAACTGTCCGGCAGCAGCCAATGTTGCGACCGCCGTCGCATTCTGGAGCTTGGAAACCGCCAGCAGGCGCGGCACTGGCCGGTGTGCGCTGTTCGCGGCGTTTTCAAGGCTTTGCAGAATGGCGTTCAGGCGTTCGGCGAACATGTTTTTCCAACCCTTGGATATGGGGGCAACGGCGCTATACTCCCCCTTGGGGCAGTATGGTTCCAGATCCGCAGCAATTGGGGAGCAGCGTATGGATATCGCCGAACTACTGGCGTTTTCGGTCAAGAACAAGGCATCCGACCTTCACCTGTCGGCCGGCGTGCCACCGATGATCCGGGTGGATGGCGACGTGCGCCGCATCAACATCCCGGCGCTCGACCACAAGCAGGTGCATTCGCTGGTGTACGACATCATGTCGGACAAGCAGCGGCGCGACTACGAGGAATTCCTCGAGGTCGATTTCTCGTTCGAGATCCCCAGCTTGGCGCGTTTCCGCGTCAACGCCTTCAACCAGAACCGCGGCGCCGGCGCGGTGTTCCGCACCATTCCCTCGGAAGTGCTGACCCTGGACGACCTGGGTTGCCCGCCCTTGTTCCGCGAACTGATCGCGCAACCGCAGGGCCTGATCCTGGTCACCGGCCCCACCGGCTCGGGCAAGTCGACCACGCTGGCCGCGATGATCGACCACGTCAACAAGAACGAGTATGCGCACATCCTCTCGATCGAAGATCCGATCGAGTTCGTGCACACCTCGCAGAAGTGCCTGATCAACCAGCGCGAGGTACATCGCGATACGCACGGTTTCAACGAGGCCTTGCGTTCGGCCTTGCGCGAAGATCCCGACTACATCCTGGTGGGCGAATTGCGCGACCTGGAGACCATCCGCCTGGCGCTGACCGCCGCGGAAACCGGCCACTTGGTGTTCGCGACCGTGCATACCAGTTCGGCGGCCAAGACAATCGACCGCATCATCGATGTGTTCCCGGCCGGTGAAAAGCCGATGGTGCGTTCGATGCTGTCCGAGTCGTTGCGCGCGGTCATCTCGCAGGCGCTGCTGAAGAAGATCGGCGGCGGCCGTACCGCGGCCTGGGAAATCATGGTGGGCACGCCTGCCATCCGCAACCTGATCCGCGAGGACAAGGTGGCGCAGATGTACTCGTCCATCCAGACCGGCCAGCAGAGCGGCATGATGACCCTCGACCAACACCTGCAGGACCTGGTGAAGCGGTCCATGGTCACCCGGCAGCAGGCCAAGGAATACGCCAAGGACAAGCGGTTGTTCGAATAAGACCCGGTTGGTGGTTGTTGGCTCGTGGTGGAGCACGGACCATCACCACGGCCACGAACCACGAGCCACCAACCACCGACCTATCCGGAAGGTGGCCTCTTCCAGAGGTAATCCCATGAGCACCATCGATTTCACCTCCTTCCTCAAGCTGATGGCGCACCAGAAGGCGTCGGACCTGTTCATCACGGCCGGAATGCCGCCGTCGATCAAGGTGAACGGCAAGATCTCGCCGATCACGCAGACCCCGTTGACCTCGCAGCAAAGCCGCGACCTAGTGCTGAACGTGATGACGCCGGCGCAGCGCGAGGAGTTCGAAAAGACCCACGAGTGCAACTTCGCCATCGGCGTGGCCGGCGTGGGCCGCTTCCGCGTCAGCTGCTTCTACCAGCGCAACCAAGTCGGCATGGTGCTGCGCCGTATCGAGGCGCGCATCCCGACGGTGGAGGAGTTGAACCTGCCGCCGATCATCAAGACGCTGGCCATGACCAAGCGCGGCATCATCATCTTCGTCGGCGCCACTGGTACGGGTAAATCGACTTCTCTGGCGGCGATGATCGGCTACCGCAACCAGAATTCCACCGGCCACATCATCACCATCGAGGATCCGATCGAATTCGTGCACAAGCACGAAGGCTGCATCATCACCCAGCGCGAAGTCGGCATCGATACGGACAGCTGGGACAACGCGCTGAAGAACACGCTGCGCCAGGCGCCGGACGTGATCATGATTGGCGAGGTGCGCACCCGCGAGGGCATGGACCACGCCATCGCCTTCGCCGAAACCGGC
The DNA here is from genome assembly GCA_036677285.1 of Pseudoxanthomonas sp. Classification (GTDB taxonomy): domain Bacteria; phylum Pseudomonadota; class Gammaproteobacteria; order Xanthomonadales; family Xanthomonadaceae; genus Pseudoxanthomonas_A. Next base: position 17,576 of record JAKFDG010000246.1, on the reverse strand, counting down.
CATCTGGTGCTCTGCACGCTGCACGCCAACAACGCCAACCAGGCGATGGACCGGGTCATCAACTTCTTCCCCGAAGATCGCCGCGGCCAGCTGCTGATGGACCTGTCGCTCAACCTCAAGGGCGTGGTCGCGCAACAGTTGATCCCGACCCCGGATGGCAAGGCGCGCCGTGTGGCGATGGAAATCCTGCTGGGAACGCCGCTGATCCAGGACTACATCCGCGAAGGCGAGATCCACAAGCTCAAGGAAGTGATGAAGGAATCCACCAACCTTGGCATGAAGACCTTCGACCAGAGCCTGTTCGAGCTCTACCAGGCCGGCGAGATCAGCTACGAGGACGCACTGCGCTACGCCGACTCGCAGAACGAGGTGCGCCTGCGCATCAAGCTGGCCCAGGGTGGCGACGCACGCACGCTGGCGCAGGGCATGGACGGGGTCGAGGTTGCGGAAGCGCGTTGATTCCGGCACCAACAAGCGGATATCTGGAAGGGAGCGGGCAACCGCTCCTTTTCGTTTCCTAGGGAAGGGCAGATTTTTTCTGCAGTTATACTTCTTTCCTTGGGTATTTCTGTTTGTTGCTCGCAAAAAAATCACAGCGCGCGGCATTTCAAGCAAGATCGGAATGTCTCGGGATTATTCGCTTGGAGTCATAGATCTTTACAACGGGTAACCCACTCTTGATCTGGCTGGTTACCATGCCTGCATGGACGCGCGCATTTCCCAACACCCTGCAGAAGCCGCCCGCAGCCTATGCAACTGGCTGGCGCCGTTCGAACGGGTATTCGTCCTCACCGGCGCGGGATGCAGCACCGCTTCCGGCATCCCCGATTACCGCGATGCGGAAGGGCTGTGGAAGCGATCGCCGCCGGTGACCTACCAGGCGTTCGTCTCCGATCCGTACGCCAATGCACGCTACTGGGCGCGCAGTTTCGTCGGCTGGCCACAGGTCTCCGCCGCGCATCCAAACGCCGCACATCTTGCGCTGGCGGACTGGCAGGCAAGTGGTCGACTCTCGCAGCTGCTCACCCAGAACGTCGATGGCCTGCACCAGCGTGCCGGCAGCCAGGATGTGATCGACCTGCATGGACGGATCGACGAAGTACGCTGTTTCGATTGCGGTGGCAGGCAAACCCGCGCCGAAGTGCAGCAGCGGTTGCGCGAAGAGAACCCCGGCTGGTTGCAACTGACGGCGGTGAACGCACCCGATGGCGATGCCGACCTCGAACATTCCGACTTCGGCCGTTTCCGCGTGCCGTGTTGCGATATTTGCGGAGGCATGCTCAAGCCCGACGTGGTGTTCTTCGGCGAGAACGTGCCTCTGGCGCGTTACCAGGCCGCACGCGACATGCTGCAGGCTTCCGACGCGCTGCTGGTCGTGGGTTCGTCGCTGATGGTCTATTCCGGATTTCGCTTCGCACGCATGGCCCACGAGAGCGGCCGGCCGCTCGCTATCCTCAACCTGGGCCGGACCCGCGCGGACGGCATCGCTTCGCTCAAACTCGATGTTGATTGCGCGATCACCTTGCCAGCGGCCTTGGAGCTGTCCGCATCCACGCCGGCTTCAACTTCGCCGCGCGCTTGAACGCGGGGCAATCCTCGCGGTGCGCGCCGGGCAGGTAGCCCAGGCTCATCAGGAACTCACCGGTGATCTCGCCACCGGTGAAGCGGAAAGTCTTCTTGAACAGTTTCACCCACTCCGCCTTGTCCAGCGGATGGTGCGCCTCCAGCCATTGCACGAAGCCGCCATGCGAATCGCGCAGCCCGCGCACGACCTGCGCGTTGTGGATCGCCGCATCCACCTTCAGCCGGTTGCGGATGATGCCGGGGTCGGCCAGCAGCCGCGCGCGGTCCTTTTCCCCGAAGCCGGCCACCTTGTCCACCTCGAAACCGCTGTAGGCCAGGCGGAAACCCTCGCGCTTCTTCAGGATTGTTTCCCAGCTCAACCCGGCCTGGTTGATCTCCAGCACCAGGCGCTCGAACAGCGCCGATTCCTCCCGCTGCGGGAAGCCGTATTCGCGGTCGTGGTAAGGCCCGTGGACCGGGTGTCCGGGGGCGAAATCGCAGTAGCTGGGCATGCAGTCAGGTTAACGCGAGCGAGCTAGAATGACACCATGACCGCTGCGCCCGCCAGCTTCTCCAACCAGGTGCTCATCGCGCTGCCGGCGTTGGATGACCCGCATTTCGCGCGCAGCGTGGCCCTGATCTGCCAGCACGACGACGACGGCGCCATGGGCGTGGTGGTCAACCGCGCTTCCGAATACACCCTGGGCGAAGTGCTGGCGCAGATGAACCTGGAGGCGCGTGATCCCGCGTTGCGCGACCAGATCGTGCTGAATGGCGGGCCGGTGCACCCGGAACGGGGTTTCGTGCTGCACGACGGCGCGCGCGAATGGGATTCCACCCTGGCCATCGGCGGCGGCCTGGCGTTGACCACTTCGCGCGACATCCTGGAAGCGATGGCCGAAGGCGACGGTCCCGCGCATGCGGTGGTCGCCCTGGGTTGTGCCGGCTGGGGAGCGGGCCAGCTGGAATACGAACTGGCCGAGAACAGCTGGCTGACCGCGCCGGCCGATGCGGAGCTGTTGTTCGCCCTGCCGCTGGAACAACGCTGGCATGCGGCGGGCGGGCGCATCGGCGTGGACATGACCCGCATGACCGACTACAGCGGGCATGCATGAGGGGCCGTGCATGAAGCTCGACGGCACCGTCCTGGGATTCGACGTCGGCGCGCGGCGCATCGGCGTGGCGGTGGGAAGCGCGTTCGGCAGTGGCGCGCGTGCGCTGGCGGTGATCGATGTGCATGGCAACGGGCCGGACTGGTCCGCGATCGACAAGCTGCGCGAGGAATGGCGTCCGGACGGACTGGTGGTCGGTGACCCCCTGACCCTCGAGGGCGGCGACCAGCCGATCCGCCAGCGCGCGCATGCCTTCGCCCGCGAGTTGCACGCCCGTTACCGCCTGCCGGTGGTATTGGTGGACGAGCGCTCGAGTTCGATAGAGGCCGCGCAGCGTTTCGCACTGGACCGGGCCGAGGGCCGCAAGCGCCGGCGCGACGCGGCCGCGCTGGATGCGGTGGCGGCGGCGGTGATCATCGAACGCTGGCTGGCGGCGCCACATGATGCGACGCAGGTAGTCTGATCCTTTCCCCAATGGTTAGAACATGACCCGACAACTCGATTCCGATGGACGCCTGCGCCACCTGCTGACCCTGGAGGGCTTGACCAGGCAAACGATCTGCGGGCTGCTGGATCGCGCCGGACAGATGCGCGACGCTGCGCTCGGTCATACGAAGAAACGCAGTTCGCTGCTGGGCACCACCCTGTGCACGCTGTTCTTCGAGCCTTCCACGCGCACGCGCAGTTCGTTCCAGATAGCCGCGCAACGGCTCGGCGCCGACGTCATCAACTTCGACGCCTCTACCTCGTCCTCGCGCAAGGGCGAGACCGCGCTGGACACCATGAAGAACCTGGAGGCGATGGGCGTGCGCGGCTTCATCGTGCGCCATCCCGAGGACGGCGCCGCCGAGTTCCTGGCGGAGCATGCGGGCGAGGGCACCACCGTGATCAACGCCGGTGACGGGCGCAGCGCGCATCCGACCCAGGGCCTGCTGGACGCGCTGACCCTGCGCCAGGCCAAGGGCGCGGATTTCTCGAAGCTGAAGATCCTGATGGTCGGCGACGTGAAGCACTCGCGTGTCGCGCGCTCCGACCTGCATGCCTTGCAAACGCTGGGTACCGGCGAGATCCGCGTGTGCGGGCCGGCCGCGTTGTTGCCGGACGATGCGACCCTGGCGGGCTGCACCGTCGGCGACGACTTCGACGCCATGCTGAAGGGCGTGGATGCGGTGATGACCTTGCGCCTGCAGCGCGAGCGCATGGAGGAAGGCCTGGTCGCTTCGCTGGAGCACTACCACCGCGACTACGGCCTGACCACGGCGCGGCTGCGCCATGCGGCGCCCGACGCGGTGGTCCTGCATCCGGGCCCGATCAACCGCGGCGTGGAAATCACCGACGAAGTGGCCGACGGCCCGCAGTCGCTGGTGTTGCGTCAGGTCAGCAACGGCGTGGCGATCCGCATGGCGGTGCTGGAGACCCTGCTCGCCGACTGAGGACTGGTCCGAAACAGCATGTAGCCGGAAGGAATCCCGGTCAGGCGTTCAGGCCTGCTTTCTGGCCTGGACGAAAGCACCCGAACAGGTCAGGTCGTCGTCCGAAATGCCATGCCACTGGCGGGCAAGCTGCGAGCGGTTGATCCCCTGGTCGAGCATATACTGCTTCAGATCGCAGACGACCTCGAAATCATTGCGCTTCAGAAGATCGGCGTGCACCGAATAGGGTTGCCGATTAAGCAGGAACGGTCGCGTTCCCACCACCAATTTCCACAAGACCTCGGGGTACTGCCGGTACCCGTTCCATTCCCTGGACAACCCGTGGCACTTGAAGTCGATCTGGTGCGACATCCACCCGCCCGGTTTCAGCCATGCGCGCATGGCCTGGTAGGTGACTTCCAGGTCCACGACATGTTCGAGCACCGAATGGGAGATGATCAGGTCGACGCTGCCCTCGTCGATGACCTGATCGTCGAACCACGGGACCATGTACCTGATCGAGATGTCCTCCCGGGCATGTTCCGGGTTCGTGAGTGCGCTGCGGATCCCTGCGATCCGGTGCGGGGCCAGGGAGGCCGCCAGGAGATCGTCGGTCAGGATATGGCTCGGGAATAGCCCATCGTCCAGGAACTCATCGTAATCGGGCCAGCCCTTGGTGGGTCGAGCGGCGCGGGTCTGGAAAAGCCGCAGCAGCTCATCGAATATCGCGACGTCGGCGTCGTTGTTGCCATGCCTGACGACGTCCAGCGCGTAGTAGTGGTTCACTCCGGTCAGCATGGCGGCGAGCCCGATGCCGCAGGAGTCGCCTGGCCCGAGTTCCGCGACGGTGTCCGGCATGTGGCGCATGCCGCTCTCATGCAGCATGACCAGGTGCTTCAACCATACCCCGTAGCAATAACTGGCGTCGTTGGTGCCACCCGTGCCCAGGCCGATGCGTGGCAATGCCCTGGTAATGCCTGGAATGAAGGTCAGGGCGCCTTTCACGATCGTCGATACTTGCATGTTCATGTGGGGTCACAACTGGTTGATCAACAGTCACCAACGCAATTCAGCGGCAGTGACGGTCAGGAGCGACTGCATCTGGCGACGACTCAGGTCAGGACGTTGCAGTTCCCCGGAAGGCCAGCGCTTCCTCGATCAGCGCCAGTTGTTGCCGGGCCTCCTGATTGCCATCGGCCGCCGCTTGCCTGACCTGTCCGATATCCGGATGGGAAACGATCAGCAGCATGCTGCCGCAGGTCGGGCAGGCGTAGTCGGTGACTTCGTCATGCAGTTCCATGGCCATCGATTTCGACTCGCCCTGCCATCCGCAGACGCAGGAGAGCTCGCGCGTGCGCCAGCCCGGGGTGAAGTAGTCGTGGATGATCTCGGCCATGGATTCGTCCGGCTCAGCGCCTGCGTTGAGCGAACAGCCATGTCCACATCGCATCGTGGCTGTAGGTCGCATCCCAGGAGTTGTGGTTGGCCTCCGGGAACTCGGTGTATTGCACATCTGCGCCGACGGCCTTGAGTGCGGCGAAGGTCTTGCGGTCGTCGTCCGGCAGCACCACGTCGTCCTTGGCGCCGTGGAAGATCCAGATGGGCACGTGCTTCAGCTTGGCTGCCAGGGCTGCATACGGATCCGCGGCATTCGCCACTTGAGTGACATATAGCGCGCGCCCACCGCCGGGCACCAGGATCGCGCCGCAAACCGGAACAAGGGCCGCGAATCGGTTCGGCGCCTTCAGCGCAGTTTCCCATGTGCCGTAACCTCCCATCGACAGGCCGGTGAGATAGGTGCGCCGAGGATCGCCATTGAACTCCTTCGTCGCCGCTTCCATGGCGGCCAACGCCATGTCGACATTGGCGCCCATCCATTCGCCGTTCTCTTCGACTTGCGGGAAAACAACCAGCGCGGGGAAATCCGCGAGGTGCTTGCGCACGTATGGCCCCAGGCCGGCATCGAGTTGTATCTGATTGTCCGAACCGCGTTCACCGGAGCCGTGCAGGAACAGGATGACGGGTAGCCTTGCATTACCAGGCGCTGCCGGCACGAATACCTGATAGCGGTAGGCCGTGTCGTCGACGTGGATCTCGCGTGCTTCGAATCGTCCTGTCGCGGGAGGCGTGGGCATCGTGCTACACGCCGGAAGCAGGAGTGCTGCTGTCAATGCCAGCAGGAACAGATTGCGGGTTCGTGAGCCGATCAGGTGCATACGCTGATTCCGTCGCTGATGGAAAGGATGAACGCGCTGGATTAGTCGTCATGATGGCGGGAAACGGGTCCTCAGGATAGGAGGGTATCGCGGTATGTCCAGGACAGCACGGCGCCGACATGCATGGCCACCATTAGCCAGAAGGTGACGCGATAGCTGCGCTTGCCGGTCTTGTGCCGCAGCACCTGCTGGGCAATCAGGGCGCCGGGCCAGCCGCCTGCCAGTTCCAGCAGATGCAGGTTCGCTTCCGGAATGCGCCAGGCGCTGGTTTGCGCGGCGTGCTTGTCGAGTGCATAGACGATGAAGGTGACCACGCAGAGCAGGGCCACCACGAAGCTGGCTTCCAGCGGAAGCCTTCCGAGCTGGATCCACTTCGCCAACGCCAGTCCGTAGGCCAGGATGAAGAACAGCTGCAGCCAGGGCGGGATGCGGAATACGGATGTCGTGGCCCGCCTGGGTGAGCGCGGATTTGCCTTTGTCGCCACCGCACGCCTGATGCTCGTCGCCCGCCATTTGCCATCGGCTTGCCTGCTGGCGGCGTACTTGACCAATTCCCCGGTCTCCGGCCGCCTGCCATCCTGGTGGTAGTCGCGGATATGGAAGAACGCACGTCCGCTTTGCGTGCCGCTCTCCAGCGGTAGGATGAAACCAAAGCCGCGTTCGTCGTTCCACTCGTGGACCTTGCCAAGACGTTCCATGTCGTTCGCCCCTCAACGCAGCAGCACGAGCGTCGCAAGGCCCAGGAAACTCAGGAAACCCATCACGTCGGTGACCGTGGTCAGGATCACGCCACCGGCGAGGGCGGGGTCGAAACCCATGCGCTTGAGCGTCAGTGGAACCAGCACGCCCGCGGTCGCGGCGGAAAGCAGGTTGATGGTCAGCGCGCTGCCGATCACCAGCGAGAGCGCGGGGTCGCGGAACCACAGCCAGACGATGATGCCGAGCACCAGGCCGAGGGTAAGCCCGTTCATCAACGCGACCCGCAGCTCCTTCCACAGCAGCACCTTCACGTTGGACGCGCCGACCTGGCCCAGCGCCAGGCCGCGCACCATCAACGCGAGCACCTGCGTGCCGGCGTTGCCGCCCATGCCGGCGACGATCGGCATCAATACCGCCAGGGCAACGATCTTCTCGATCGTGCCCTCGAAACGACCGACGACCGAAGATGCCAGGAAAGCGGTGCCCAGGTTGATACCCAGCCAGGTCAGGCGGCGGCGGAACGCGCGGGGGACCGGGCTGAACAGGTCTTCGTCCTCGTCCAAGCCGGCTGCGCCGAGGGCCTGGTGCTCGGCCTGCTCGCGGATGATGTCGACCACGTCGTCGATGGTGATGCGGCCGAGCAGGATGTTGTTGTCGTCGACCACCGGCGCGGAAATCCAGTCGTGGTCGGTGAACTGGCGGGCGACCGCGTCGGCGGAATCGTCCACCGCGATCGCCGGCTGTTCGTCGTCGATCAGGCGGTTGATTGGCGTGGTGTCCTCGTGCGTCACCAGCGAAGCCAGCGACACGCGGCCAAGGTACTGGTGGCGGCGACTGACCACGAACAAATGGTCGGTGTGGTCGGGCAGTTCGCCGCGCAGGCGCAGGTAACGCAGCACCACGTCGACGTTGACGTCGGCGCGCACCGTCACCACGTCCGGGTTCATCAGGCGACCGGCGGTGTCTTCGTCGTAGGAGAGGACCTGCTCGAGGCGCTCGCGGTTCTCGCGGTCCATCGACTTGAGCACTTCGTCGATGACCGTGTCCGGCAGGTCTTCCACCAGGTCGGCAAGGTCGTCGATGTCGAGGTCTTCGACCGCGGCGATGATCTCGTCTGGGTCCATGTCGGCGAGCAGGCTTTCGCGCACTTCGTCGCCGACGTGCACTAGCACCTCGCCGTCGTCCTCCGCATCCACCAACCCCCAGACCACCACGCGCTTGCCCGGCGGCAACGATTCCAGCAGGTTGCCGATCTCGGCCGGCGCCAGCGTATTGATCAAGCGGCGCACGGGCCCCAGCCGGCCGCTGTCCAGGGCATCGGACAGCAGGCGCAGCTGGCGCGCGGTCTTGTCGTGGCGGACGGCATCGGCCATGCGCGACTCCCGGTAGCGGTGAAGCCGCTTCCGTGCGGGAGCGGCAGGTCAGGTGTTCATCGCGGCATTATCGCCCGGCAATGCGTATATGCCCACCCTTCGGGAAGATTGCGTAACTCCTACAACGGAGAAGTGGACTTCAGCCAGTTCTCGATGCCGGCACGGTCACGCGCCTGGAGGAGCTTGCCGGCGCGCGCCTTGAGCACCGACAGGTCGCTGGCGCGGATGGCCTTGCGCACTTCAAGCAGGGTGGCGGGGTGCAGGCTGAATTCGGTCAGGCCCAGTGCCAGCAGCAAGGGTGCGAGCGCAGCGTCGCCGGCGATCTCGCCGCACACCGCCACTGGCGTCCGCGATTCGGTGGCGATGTCGATCACGTGCTTCAGCAGTTGCAGCACGCCCGGATTCAGTGGTGAATACAATTCGCCCAGGGCATCGTTGTTGCGATCCGCGGCCAGCAGGTATTGCACCAGGTCGTTGGTGCCAACTGACAGGAAATCCACCGCATCGACGAAGCCGCGCAACGCGATGGCCGCCGCAGGCACCTCAATCATCGCGCCCAGGGGAATGTGGTCGGCGACCTGCGCCCCTTCCTTGCGCAGCTTTCCGACGACGCGTTTGAGGCGCCGGCGCACCGCCAGGACTTCCTCGCGATTGCTGACCATCGGTACGAGCACACGTACCGGCCCGTAGCCGGAGGCGCGGACTATGGCGCGCAGTTGCGTGTCGAACAGATCCCCGTTGGCCAGCGACAGGCGCACACCGCGCAGGCCCAATGCGGGGTTGTCCTCGTTGCCGAGGACCAGGCCGGTGCGATCGGCCTTGTCGGCACCCAGGTCCAGGGTGCGGATGGTCACCGGGCGTCCGCTCATGCCCAGGACCGCATCTCGATAGGTGCGGAACTGTTCTTCCTCGTCCGGCAACTCGTTGCGTTGCAGGAACAGGAACTCGGTCCGGTACAGGCCCAGGCCTGCCGCGCCCAGCGAATGCGCCCTGGCCACATCCTCGCGCGATTCGGCATTGGCCAGAAGGGCGATGTCGACGCCATCCTGGGTGCGGGTGGGCTTGGAGCGCAGGCGCCCGAGCTCGCGTTGTTCCTTGGCCAGCTCGCGCCGGCGCAACTGGTAGGCGCGCAGGTCTTCGGGGCCGGGTTCGATCACGATCGCGCCGCTGGCCCCATCGACGATCAGTACATCGCCGTCGTTGATCTTCTGCAGCGCCTTGGCCGCGCCGATCACCAACGGCATGTGCAGGCTGCGGGCCAGGATCGCGCTGTGCGAGAGCGTGCTGCCCGCGGCGGAGACGATCGCCACCACCCCCTGCATCTGCAGCTGCGCCATTTCCGAAGGCGCGACGTTGTCGCAGATCAGGATTTCACCGGCCACGCCCTTGGGGCCGCCGACGCGCATGTGCAGGTGCGCGTGGATCCGGCCGATGACATGGTCCAGATCGTCCATGCGGCTCTTGAGGTAGGGGTCGTCCATGCCGTCGAATACCGCAGCGAGGCGGTCGCGCTGCAGGCGCAGGGCATAATCGGCGGTATAGCGGCCGGCACGGATCAGTTCATCCAGGCCGTGCAGCAATTCGGGATCGTCCAGCAGCAGCGCATGCAGGTCGATGAACTCGCCCACTTCCTTGGCCAGCGCGCCATGCAGGCGTTCGCGCAGGAGGTGCATCTCGTCGCGGGTGGAACCCACTGCCTCGTGCAGGCGCCGAAGTTCCTTTTCCACTGCACCGGCGGCGATACGTTGCTCGACGACCTCCAGTGCGTGCGGCATACGCACCCTGGCACGGCCAAGCGCACTGCCGCGCGATGCGCCGTGGCCGGAGAGCAACAGGCGCATCGGTCAGGTTTCCTCGTCGAATCGTCGCTCGAACAACAACGCCACCGCGTCCATGGCCTCGGCTTCGCCCACGCCCTCGATGCGCACCGTCACCGGCGTGCCCTGGCCGGCGGCCAGCAGCATCACGCCCATGATGCTCTTGGCATTGACCTCGCGCCCCTTGGCCGAAAGCGTGGCGTTGCAGGGATAACCCGACAGCACCTGCACCAGCTTGGCGGTGGCGCGGGCATGCAGGCCCAGGCGGTTGGAAACGGTGAGTTCGCGCTCAAGCATCGTCGACTATCGCTCCATTGCGTGTGCCGGCGGCGGCTGTCGTCGGCAGTTGGTCCAATCCCTGTTCCGAATAATTCATCACCCGCAGCAGCATCGGCAAGCTCAGCGCGGACACGCGCCGTATCGGCGTGCCCAACCGGGCCAGCTGGCCGGCCAGGTTGCTGGGACTGGCGCCGTAGAGGTCGGTCAGCACCAGCACGCCCTCGCCGCCATCCACCCGTCGCAGCGCCGCGGAAGCCTGTGGCAGCAGGCTTTCCAGGTCGGCGTCGAGCGGTACCTCGAACGCTTCCGTTTTAAGCGGTAACTGCCGCAACAGGGCGGAGGCGACCGCCAGGATCGACGGGCCAATTCCAGGATGAGTCACCAGCAGAATGCCACAGGCCATGCGGGAACGTTAACAGACGGACGTGACGGGCTGGAAGGCGATTTCAAAAGTGATGGGTGGTCGCCCTTCAATCCAGCTCGCGATGGAATGTCGCCACTTCTTCCCAGCCTTGTTCCCGGGCGTGCTGGGCCAGGCGCTCGGCCAGGTACACGGAACGGTGCTTGCCGCCGGTGCAGCCGAAGGCGATGGTCACGTAACTGCGGGTCTCGCCACGCAGGCGTGGCAGCCAGGTGTCCAGGAAATTGTTGACCTGACCGACGTACTCGCTGACCTCGGCCTGCGCGTCCAGGTACTCGCGCACTGCGCCATCGCGGCCCGACAGCGGGCGCAGGTCGGGATTCCAGTGTGGGTTGGGCAGTACGCGCGCGTCGAACACGAAGTCCGCATCCGCCGGCACGCCGCGCTTGTAGGCGAAGGATTCGAACAGCAAGGACAGCGACGAGCCGTTGTTGAGCGCGAACTCGGCGATGATCCTGCGCCGCAGCTGGTGCACGTTGAGCGCGCTGGTGTCGATGATCGCATCGGCCTCGACCCGCAGCGGCGCGGTGATTTCCCGCTCGCGGGCGATCGATTCCGGAAGCGACAGGCCGAAGTGGCTCAACGGATGCCTGCGACGGGTATCGGAGTAGCGCCGCAGCAGTACGTCGTCGCTGGCATCGAAGAACAACAGGGTGGCCAGCAGCCCCAGTTCGGCGACTGCCGCACGCCACTCCGCCAGTTTGGACAGGTCGCTGTGTCGGTTGCGCACATCGATGCCCACGGCGATCTTCTGCGGCAACACGTCGTCGCGCATCAGGCTGCGCACGAACGCCGGCAGCAGTTCGACCGGCAGGTTGTCGACGCAGTAGTAATCCACGTCCTCGAAGGTCTTCAGCGCGACCGATTTGCCCGAGCCGGAAAGGCCGCTGACGATCACCACCGTCGGCGCCGGATTGGCGGGCGCCGCGTCGCCCTCGCTGGCGTGGTCGGCGTCTGTATCCATGCTTCCCGTACTCATTGCGTGCTGCGTTCGAGCAGGTTGCTGTGGCGGGCGATGAACATCGCCGCCGGGTCGATGCCCTTGGTGCGCAGGATGTGCAGGCGGGTCGCGGCTTCGGTCAGCACCGCCAGGTTGCGCCCGGGCATCACCGGCAGGGTGATCAGCGGCACGTCCAGGTCCAGCACGTGGCGGTTGCCGCTGCCGCCGGTGAGGCGCTCATAGCCATGCGGGTTGGGTTCGGTCATCGGCCGGGTCAGGTGCACGATCAGGCGCAGGTACTTGTTCTTCTTCACCGCGGTGTCGCCGAACATGTCCCGCACGTTCAGCACCCCCAGGCCGCGCACTTCCAACAGGTCCTGGAGCAATTCGGGACAGGTGCCGTCGAGCACGTCCGGGGCGATCTGGGTGAACTCGGGCGCATCGTCGGCCACCAGGCGATGGCCACGGCTCAGCAGCTCAAGCGCCAGCTCGCTCTTGCCCGATCCGGCTTCGCCGGTGATCAGTACGCCGATCGAATAGATCTCCATGAATACGCCATGCAGGGTTACCCGCGGCGCCAGGGTGCGGGCCAGGTGGTAGGACAGGTGGTTGAGCAGTTCGTGGCCGCGATTGGGGGAAATCCACAACGGCGTCTCCGATTCTTCCGCGGCGTCGCGCAGGTCCTCGGGGCACGCCTGGTTCTTGCTGATCACCAACGCCAACGGCCGGAATTGCACGATCTTCTCGATGGTTTCCCAGCGTTGCCGCGAATCCAGTGAATCCAGCCAGGCCAGTTCCTCGCTGCCCAGGATCTGCACCTTGTTGGGATAGATTGCGTTGAGGTAGCCCGCCAGCGACGGGCGGCGGGCGATGGCGTCGCCGGATTCCACCCCGCGCTTCTCGCCTTTCAGCCCCGCCAGCCACCGCAGCGAGAGTTTTTCCTTTTGCTGGTCGAACAGTTCGCGGGCTGTGATGCTGGCATTGGCGTTCATGCGGCGGCTTTGGCGGGGCGGGATTTGTCCAGCAACAATGCCCGCATGGCCTGGGCATCGGGCGCGCCGCGCAAGGCGGCGCGGAAGCGCTCGTCGGAAAAGCGTTCGGCCAGTTCCGACAGCAGCATCAGGTGCTGGTGGGTGTAATGATCGGGCACTGCCATCGCGAACACCAGATCGACGGCCTGCCCATCCGCGGCGTCGAAATCGACCGCGGGCTCCAACCGCAGCAATGCGCCACGCGGCGCTTCCAGCGTGGCCAGGCGGCCGTGCGGAATGGCGATGCCGTGGCCGATGGCGGTGCTGCCCAGCCGTTCGCGCGCCTGCAGGCTGATGCGCAGCTCTTCCGCTCCCGCCTCGTGGCAGGCCAGCAATCCCGCGGCGGCCCCCAGCACCGCCTCGCGGTCCGCGGCCTGCAGCAAGCAGGCACGCACGTCCGCTAGTTGATCGGCGAGGGGCATGTCGGAGGCGTGGATTGCAGGGTCGTGGATTGCATGCGGGTGGATGGCATGATCAAGGCCGGCATGCGCAAGGGTTCAATCCGCGTTCTCGCCGCGCGCGCCGCGTTGCTTGTCGATCTTCTTTTCCTTGTGCTTGAGCAGCAGGCGGTCGAGCTTGTCGGCGAGGACGTCGATGGCGGCATACATGGTCTGGGCGCCGGCATCGGCGTGCAGGATGCGCCCGGCGAGGGTGAGCGTGGCTTCGGCCACGTAATCGGGTTTGCGGATTCCCAACAAGGTGCGGACTTCGAGAGGCTGTTCAAAATGCCGTTCCAGGCGCTTGAACTTGGTTTCAACGTACTCCCGCAGGGCGGGGGTGACTTCGATTTGCTGGCCATGGGTCTCGATTCGCATCGCTTGCCTCCTTACGGGTCGATAGGCCGCGGGATTCGCGGGTAACACGTTGTTGCCTGGGACAGCGGGTGGTTGGGTGAAGTTCGATTCCTCCTGCGGATGGATGGATCGGGAGTCGGGATGGAAGACAGGATGGCCGGTCGGGCGTTGCCGGAATGTCATCAACCGATGCGCACGCGCTCGTGCGAGGACAGGATTTCCATGGCTTCACGATACTTCGCCACGGTGCGCCGCGCCACCGGTACGCCTGAGGTCTTCAGGAGCTCGGCGAGCTTGGCGTCGGAGAGCGGCTTGCGCGGATTCTCGTCTTCGATGAGACGCCGGATCATGGTCTGGATGGCGATGCTCGAGGCCTCGCCACCGCCCTCGGTGCTGACTCCGGAGGCGAAGAACGCCCGCAAGGGCAGGGTTCCGCGCGGTGTGCGGACATACTTGCGGGCGATAGCGCGCGAAACCGTGGATTCGTGCAGGCCGACTTCGCTGGCGACCTCGCGCAGGGTCAACGGGCGCAGCGCCTGCGCCCCGAACTCGAGGAAACCGGCCTGCTGCCGCAGCAGGCAACGCATGACCTTGAGCAGGGTGTCGCCACGCGCTTCCAGGCTTTTCAGCAGCCAGCGGGCCTCCTGCAGGTGCCCGCGCAGGTAACCGGCGTCGGTCTCGCCGCATTGGCGGATCATCTGTTCGTAGCCGCGGTGGATGGTGATCCTGGGCAGGTGATTGCCCGCCAGCGCCGCGCGCCAGACCCCACGCTGTCGCCAGACCACGCAATCGGGGATTACATAGGTGTCGTGGGCCAGTTCGCCGATCTGCGAGCCTGGCTTGGGATCCAGCGAGCGCAACAGCTGCACGACTTCCTCGACTTCCGCCAGCGGGCGCTTGAGTTCCGCGGCCAGCCCGGCGATACCGCTTTTCGGCAGGCGTTCCAGGGAGACACCGTCCACGATCTGCAGGGCCAGCGCCTTGCCCGGGGTGTCGTCGCTCAACATCGCCAGTTGCAGGTGCAGGCACTCCCCGAGGGTGCGTGCGGCGACCCCGACCGGGTCGAACCGTTGCAACTGGTGCAGCACGGTGAGGATTTCGTCTTCGCCGGCGGTCACTTCCGGGAGTAGGGTCTCGGCGATGCCGGACAGCGGTTCGCGCAGGTAACCATCGTCCTCAAGGGCATCGATCAGCGCCGCGCCGATCTTGCGGTCGCGCAGCGACAGGTGCGACAGGTGCAGTTGCCAGAGCAGGTGGTCATGCAGTGTGTCGGGCTGGGCGATCCGTTCGGCGGCCGTGCCCTGGTCGTCGTCGTCGTCGAAAGAGCCGCCGCTGCCGGAGCCGCCGCCTTCCCGGGACCAAGGGCCTTCGTCCGGAGTCCAATCGTCGCCGTCGTCGCGCTCGCGCGCTTCGTCCGGCGCCGTTTCGCCATCCGCCGAGGTCTCCGCGCTGTCGCCGGCCTCATCGTCCCAGTCCAGCAGGGGGTTGGTTTCCACCGCCTCGGTGATTTCGACTTCCAGTTCGGCCGTGGACATCTGCAGCAAGCGGATGGCCTGACGCAGTTGCGGCGTCATGACCAGTTGCTGACCCAGCGATGTCTGGAGGCGAGGCTTCATTCCGAAGTCCGAAAACACGGTGTGGCACGGCAACCAGCCGCGCGACGCGCATCAGAGGCGGAAAGTTTCCCCAAGGTACACGCGACGCACGTCCGGATTGGCCAGCAGCGCGTCCGGTGCCCCCTGCGCCAGCACGCTGCCCTCGTTGAGGATATACGCCCTGTCGCAGATTCCCAAGGTCTCGCGCACGTTGTGGTCGGTGATGAGCACGCCGATGCCGCGATCCTTGAGGTGTTTCACGATTCGCTGGATCTCGCCGACCGAGATCGGGTCAACGCCAGCGAAGGGTTCGTCCAGCAGCATCAGGCGCGGTTTGGCGGCCAGGGCGCGGGCGATCTCGCAGCGCCGGCGCTCGCCGCCGGAGAGGCTGGCGCCGAGCTGTCCGGCGACATGGGCGATCTGCAGCTCGTCCAGCAACGACTCCAGTTCGCGTTCAGCCCCGGCCGAATCCAGGTCCTCGCGCAATTCCAGCACCAGGCGGATGTTGTCGGCGACGGTCAGCTTGCGGAACACCGAGGGCTCCTGCGGCAGGTAGCCCACGCCCAGCTTGGCGCGCTTGTACATCGGCTCGGCGGTGATGTCGCGGCCGTCGAGCTCGATGCGGCCGGCATCGGCGGCGACAAGGCCGACGATCATGTAGAAGCAGGTGGTCTTGCCGGCGCCGTTGGGGCCGAGCAGGCCAACCACTTCGCCAGCGTCCAGGGTCAGGCCGAAGTCGGCGACGACTTCGCGCTGCCGATAACGTTTGCGCAGGCCCTGGGCGACCAGCATTACTTGCTGTCCTTGGGCTTGGCGCTGGCCGATTTGGGCTGGATCACGGTCTTGACCCGGGTGCCGTCGCCACCGCTTTGCATGTTGCCGGACTTGAGGTTGTAGACCATCTTCTGACCACTATTGGAACCCTTGGGCGATTTGACCGTGTAATTGCCGGTGAAGGTCACCACGTCATTGATCATGTCGTAATCGACGCGGTTCGCGGTTGCCGTCATCGGACTTCCATCGTCCATCTGCTGCTTCAAAGTAGCGGGGGAACCGGTGAAGATCACCCGCGAGATCTCGTTGTCGCGCATGACGATTTCTCCGCGGTCCGAGCGGATGTCCAGCGTGCCCTGCTGCACGATCACTCCGCCGGAAAGCACCGTGGTGCCAGTGCCGTCCACGCTTCCGGATTGCGCGCCGGCATCGATGTTCATCGGCTGGTTGCGATCGGAGGATTTCGCCATGCCCACCGCTGGCAGCAGCAGAGCTAACGCAACGAGACTAGCGCGCAGACTTGGGTTCATAACGGGTCTTGACCTGGGACTTGAAGGTGTATTGCTTGGTCTTGGTGTTGGTCTCGAAACCAACGCCGC
This sequence comes from Pseudoxanthomonas sp., assembly GCA_036677285.1. Classification (GTDB taxonomy): domain Bacteria; phylum Pseudomonadota; class Gammaproteobacteria; order Xanthomonadales; family Xanthomonadaceae; genus Pseudoxanthomonas_A. Next base: position 951 of record JAKFDG010000246.1, on the reverse strand, counting down.
TCAGTATAGAACCGGGCCGGGTGATGGTGACGGCATCCGCGGTCGTGGCGAGATTCTTGCGGGGGAATACGTTCAGGCGCTGGGTCTTGAAGGAAGACGGCACGCTGGCGGTCTTCGGACTGCGGCCATCCACGTCGCCCGACAGGCGTATTTCGTCGCCCTTGGGGCTGACCCAGGCCGTTTTGGCGCGCATTTCCCAGTGCTGGCCTTCACTGTCCGGGAGCAGGAACAGGGGAGTGGTGATATTGAAGGTGCCGTCGCCCGGATTGCGCTGCATCTCGGGTGCACGCAGGGTGATCGACTCCTGGCCCTGTTCGTCCAGGCTGATCATTTCGAAATCGCGCATCAGATAATCCGAACGTTCCGCGCCTGCGGCCACGGCTTCGGGAACATCGCGGTGTTTCCACGCCGACCAGCCGCTGAGCATCGCCGCGACCAGCAACACCAGGCCCAGGACCATGCGCCAGTTCATCCGACCCACTCCGCCAGCAGCGCGTCGGTATGGCCCTGCACATCCAGCAGCAGGTCGCACAGCTCGCGTGCTGCGCCTTCGCCACCGCGTGACGTGGTGCGCCAATGCACGCGCTCTGACACCCATCGATGTGCGTTGGCCGGGGCCACGCCCAGTCCGACGGCGCACAACGCCGCCAAGTCCGGTAGATCGTCGCCCATGAACGCCACCTGTTCCAGGCCGATGCCTTGTTGTTCGCAAAGCGCGCGCACCTGGCCCAGCTTGTCCTTCGCGCCAGTGAATGCCTCGACCCCGAGTTCGGCGGCGCGGACTTCGGCCGCCTTGCTCTGGCGTGCGGTGATCAGCGCCACCGCGATGCCCGAACGGCGCAACAGCACCAGTCCCTGGCCATCGAGGATATGGAAGGCCTTCGACTCGCGGCCTTCGTTGTCGTAATACAGGCGGCCATCGGTCAGGGTGCCGTCCACGTCGAAGCAGGC
>JAKFDG010000245.1:0-4502 GCA_036677285.1 Pseudoxanthomonas sp. | reverse complement strand
GGTGGCGGCCGTGGCCGCGGCGACCGTGCTGTTCTCCGTGGTCGGCGACCTGTTCGAAAGCCTGTTGAAGCGGCACGTGGGGGCAAAGGATTCCGGCAGCCTGATCCCGGGCCATGGCGGCATCCTTGATCGCATCGATGGCGTGCTGGCGGCATTGCCGGTCTTCGTGCTGGGCAAGGAATTGGCCGGTTTCTGACATGGTGGCCCTGCGCGCCATCGCGGTACTCGGGGCCACCGGCTCGATAGGCGCTTCGGCCTTGGACGTGATTGCGCGCCATCCGGATCGGTTGCGCGCCACGATACTGGCCGCCGGCACCCAGGTGGAAGCGTTGCTGGCCCTGTGCGTGGCCCATCGACCCGCGCATGCGGTGATCGCCGACGAAAACAGGTTTGCCGTGTTGCGCGACGGCCTGCGCGAGGCCGGCCTTCCGACCCAGGCGCATGCCGGCGATGCCGCTCTGGATGCGCTGGTTTCGGGCGATTCGTGCGACACCGTGGTGGCGGCAATCGTGGGTGCTGCCGGCCTGTCTTCCACCCTCGCAGCGGCACGCGCCGGCAAACGCCTGTTGCTGGCCAACAAGGAATCGCTGGTCCTGGCCGGTGAGCTGCTGATGTCGGCCGCGAACGGCGCAAATGCCGAGATCATCCCGATCGACAGCGAGCACAACGCCATCTTCCAGTGCTTGCGTTCACGCGACACTCAGGGCGACGTGCGGCGCATCGTGCTGACCGCTTCGGGCGGTCCGTTCCGGGGCAGGAGCCGCGACTCGCTGGCCACGGTCACGCCGGAACAGGCCATCGCCCACCCCAAATGGTCGATGGGGCCGAAGATCTCGGTCGACTCGGCCACGCTGATGAACAAGGGGCTGGAATTGATCGAGGCCCACCATCTGTTCGCGATTCCCGGCGAAAAGCTTGCGGTTTTGGTGCATCCGCAGAGCCTGGTGCATTCGCTGGTCGAATTCGTGGACGGCTCGACCCTGGCGCAACTGGGCCTGCCCGACATGCGGACCTCGCTTGCGGTAGGACTAGGCTGGCCGCAGCGCATCGAATCGGGCGTGGCCGGACTGGATCTGCTTGCGCAGGGCCGGCTTGATTTCGAAGCGCCGGACATGGACGCCTTTCCCTGCCTGCGGTTGGCTTGGCAAGCGCTGGAAGCCGGCGGCACGGCGCCGGCGGTGCTGAACGCCGCCAATGAAGTCGCGGTTTCAGCCTTTCTTCAGGGCCGGATCGGTTTCCTAGCCATTCCCGCGCTGGTCGAGGATGCCCTCGCCACGTTGCCAACCGCCCCGGCCGGATCGCTGGATGCGCTGCTGGCAGCCGATGCGCAGGCACGCCGTCTCACCGAACACGCAGTCACAGGCCACGCCCTCCCCGCATGAGTGACATCGTTGGCTCAATCTGGTGGATGGTCGTCGCCCTCGGCGTACTGGTGACGTTCCATGAATTCGGCCACTACTGGGTGGCCAGGCGCTTCGGTGTGAAGGTGCTGCGCTTCTCGGTGGGCTTCGGCAAGCCACTGTGGTCGCGCTACAACCGCCATGGCACCGAGTTCGCCATCGCCGCCATCCCGTTGGGCGGTTACGTCAAGATGCTGGACGAGGCCGAAGGCGACGTCGCGGCATCCGAACTGTCGCAGGCCTTCAACCGCAAGCCCGTCCTGCAACGCATCGCGGTGGTCGCCGCCGGGCCGATCGCCAATCTGGTGCTGTGTGTGGCGTTGTTGTGGGCGATGTTCGTGATTGGACGGCAGGACTACAGCGCCACCGTTGGCCAGGCGCAGGGCATTGCGGCCAAAGCGGGTTTCGCGGCCGGCGATCGCATGCGGAAGATTGAAGGCCAGGCCGTCAATACCTGGGGCGACGCGCTGCAGGCCATGACCAAGGCCGCGATGGATGGTCGTGATCTGCAGGTGGAAGTCACCGACAGCCAAGGCAACCTGCGCACACGCAACCTGGCGCTGTCGGACCTAGGCGAGGGATTCGACCAGGAAAACGTAGCCGGCCTGGCGGGTTTCGCCTGGCAGCACCAGTTGGTGCCGGCCGTGGTCGAAAAGACCGGGCCCGGCACTCCAGCGGCCAGCGTCCTCAAGCCCGGAGACCAGATCACGGCGATCGATGGCGATCCGGTTCGCAGTTTCGACGACATCTCGCCGCTGGTGCAGAAACTGGGCGAAAACGGCGGCATCGCCATGATCGAGGTCGATCGCAACGGCGAGCGACTGGCGCTGGACATCCGTCCGGCCCGACAACGCGACACCACTTCGGGCAAGGAATACTGGGCACTGGGCATTCCGCGACCCGTACTGGTGAGGCCCGCCACCTATGATGCCGAACAGCGGTTCGGCCCCCTGGCCGCGATTCCCGCCGCTTTCCGCGAGACCGGCAAGCTCACCGCCGATTCGCTGGGCATGATCCGCCGGATGCTGACCGGGCATGCCTCAGTCAAGAACATTTCCGGCCCGATAACCATCGCCCAGGTAGCCAATGCCACGGCCAAGCGCGGGATCGACTGGTTCCTGTATTTCCTCGCCCTGCTCTCGCTCAGCCTTGCGATCATCAACCTGATGCCCATCCCGGTCTTGGACGGCGGGCACCTGCTGTATTACCTTATAGAGTTGGTCAAAGGCAGTCCGTTGAGCGAACGCGCCATGGCCGCCGGGCAATATGTGGGATTGGCGATGCTGGCCAGCCTGATGGGCCTTGCCTTCTACAACGACATTCTCCGCCTGGTGACCTGATGTCCCTGCTTTCCCGGTTTTCCCCGGATTTACCGCCGGCTCCCTTTCGGCAACCCCCTGCTCCTGGGCAGGCATGTGCATTTGAACCCGCACCAAACCAATCGGACGTGATGATGACGCGACTCCCCACCCGCCGCCTGCTCGCCCTCGCACTGGCATCGGCCATCGCTCTGCCGGCATGGGCACAGACGACGGAACCCGTCCAGGTCCCGGCCCCGGCCCCGGCCGCCAGCACGGACGCATTCATCGCCACCGACATCCGCATCGACGGCCTGCAGCGCATCTCCGCCGGCACGGTGCTCACCTACCTGCCAATCGAACGCGGCGACAGCGTCGACTCCAGCAAGACCGGCGAAGCGATCCGCGCGCTGTACAAGACCGGCTTCTTCGAGGATGTGAAGCTGGACCGCCAGGGCGACATCCTGGTGATCACCGTGACCGAGCGTCCGGCCATCAACAAGCTCACCCTCGTCGGCAACAAGGACATCAAGACCGAAGACCTGATGACGGGGCTGCAGGACATCGGCCTCGCCGAAGGCGAGACCTTCGATCGCCTCGCTCTGGACCGCGTCACCCAGGAGCTGACCCGGCAATACAACAACCGCGGCAAGTACAACGTCGAGATCGACCCGACCGTGTCGCAACTGGACCGCAACCGCGTCGACGTCACCATCAACGTCAAGGAAGGCAAGGCAGCCAAGATCCGCCATGTCAACCTGATCGGCACCGAGAAATTCGAGAACAAGGACATCCTCGACAACTGGGAATCGAACGAAAGCAACTGGCTGTCCTGGTATCGCCGCGACGACCAGTACTCGAAGGAAAAGCTGTCGGGCGACATCGAGAAGCTGAATTCGTACTACCTGGATCGTGGCTATGTCGACTTCAGCCTGGACTCCACCCAGGTGGCGATCAGCCCCGACAAGCAGGATATGTTCATCACCGCCGGCGTGACCGAGGGCGAGCAGTACAAGGTCTCCGACGTCAAGGTCACCGGCGACACCGTGCTGCCGGTCGAGGACGTCGAGAGGCTGGTACTGGTGAAGGAGGACCAGGTGTTCTCGCGCGCCCTCCTCGAGTACACCTCCGATGCCATCACCTCCACCCTGGGCAACATCGGCTACGCCTTCTCCCAGGTGAATCCCATCCCCACGATCGATCGCGAGAATCGCACGGTCGCGATCAACCTGCAGGTAGTGCCGGGCCCACGGGTGAATGTCCGCCGCATCGTGTTCAAGGGCAATACCCGTTCCGCCGATGAGGTGCTGCGCCGCGAGATGCGCCAGTTCGAGGGCGCGTGGTATTCGCAGGCGGCGATCGACCGTTCCAAGATCCGCCTGCAGCGGCTCGGCTATTTCGAAACCGTTGACGTCGAGACACCTGCTGTCCCCGGCAGCAACGACCAGGTCGACGTGGTGTTCAATGTCAAGGAAACCACCTCGGGCAGCTTCGTGTTCGGCCTGGGTTATTCCCAGCTGTCGGGGCTGACGACCTCGATCCAGTTGTCCCAGAACAACTTCCTGGGCGGCGGCAACCGCGTCTCGGTGGAAGCGCAGCGCAGCGATTACCTGCAACGTTATTCGTTCTCGTTCGTGAACCCGTTCTTCACCGACGAAGGCATGTCGCTGGGCTACAACCTCTGGTGGCGCGAGTTCGACTATTCCGACTTCAATACTGCGCAGTACTCGACCACCAGTGCGGCCGCCCAAGGCGTGCTGGGGCTGCCGATCACCGAGAACGACACCGTCTCCCTGCTGTTCGG
>JAKFDG010000244.1:0-1754 GCA_036677285.1 Pseudoxanthomonas sp. | reverse complement strand
CAGCGACGCCACCACCCTGGACACGGTGGAAGTCACCGCGCAGCGCCGGGTGGAAAACATCCAGGACGTGCCGGTGTCCATCTCCAGCGTCAGCAGCGAGAAGCTCGACGTGCTCGGCTCCGGCGGCAACGACGTGCGCTTCTTGTCCGGGCGCGTGCCCAGCCTCAACATCGAATCCTCCTACGGCCGCGCGTTCCCGCGCTTCTACATCCGCGGTCTGGGCAACACCGACTTCGACCTCAACGCCTCGCAGCCGGTCTCGCTGATCTATGACGAAGTGGTGCAGGAAAGCCCGCTGCTGAAAGGCTTCCCGGTGTTCGACCTGGAGCGCATCGAAGTGCTGCGTGGCCCGCAGGGCACCCTGTTCGGCCGCAACACCCCGGCCGGCGTGGTCAAGTTCGAATCGGCCAAGCCCTCGCAGGAATTCGGCGGCTACGCCCAGCTGTCCTATGGCACCGACGACATGTGGAACTTCGAAGGCGCGGTCGGCGGTGCGCTGACCGATCGCTGGTCGGCGCGCGTGTCGGCGCTGTACCAGCGCCGCGAGGATTCGGTGACCAACACCAACGAACCCGGTCCGGACCGCGGCATGGAAGGCTACGACGAGTCCGCCGCGCGCGTGCAGTTCCTGTACGAGGGCGACGCGTTCGAAGGCCTGTTCAACCTGCACAAGCGCCATCTCAACGGCACCGCGCGCCTGTTCCGCGCCAACATCATCCAGCTCGGCACCAACAACCTCGTCCCGGGCTTCGACCGCGACCGCGTGTCCACCGACGGCGTCAACTTCTCCGAGCTGGACACCTGGGGCGGCAGCGCGCGCCTGCGCTGGGACCTGGGCGACCACAACCTGTACTCGATCACCGGCTACGAGACCGCCGAATCGCTCAACCGCGGCGACATCGATGGCGGCTTCGGCGCCGCGTTCCTCGGCCCGGGCAACTCCGGCCCAGGCTTCATCCCGTTCGCGGCCGAGTCGGCCGACGGCTTGCCCGACCACGAGCAGATCACCCAGGAATTCCGCATCGAGTCGGAATACTCCGGCGCGTTCAACTGGCAGGCGGGCCTGTTCTACTTCAACGAAGACATTTCGATCGACAGCTTCAACTACGACTCGCTGGCCCCCGGCAATCCGCAGGTCGGCCTGGCCGTGCAGTCGCAGGAGAACACCGCCTGGGCCGTGTTCGCCTCGGGCGAATACCAGGCCACCGACAAGCTGAAACTGAGCGGCGGCCTGCGCTACACCCAGGACGAGAAGGACTTCACCGCCAGCGTGCTGCAGGCGGCGCCGTTCGGCACCCCGGTCAGCGGACCTTTCCCGGTCAATACCGACGTCAACGACGTCAGCTGGGACGCCAGCGCGGTCTACGCGATGAACGACGACGTCAATTTCTACGGCCGCGTGGCCAAGGGCTTCCGCGCGCCGTCCATCCAGGGTCGCTTGGCCTTCGGTGGCGTGTCCCAGGCCGATGCCGAGGAAGTGCTCTCCTACGAAATGGGCGTCAAGGCCGACCTGTGGGACAAGCGCGCGCGCATCGGTTTCAACGTGTTCCGCTACACCGTCGACGATCAGCAGATCATCGCCGTCGGCGGCGGCGGCAACACCGCGACCCTGCTCAACGCCGACGAATCCGTCGGCCAGGGCTTCGAGCTGGAGCTGGAGGCCTACGTGGCCGACAACCTGCTGGTGACCTTCGGCAGCAGCTACAACGATACCGAGATCAACGACAGCGACCTGGCGGTGCCGGTCTGCGGCG
>JAKFDG010000243.1:0-4268 GCA_036677285.1 Pseudoxanthomonas sp. | reverse complement strand
TGGTCGTGCACGTCGCGGAAGTACAGCCGCACCTCTTCCGGCACCAGGCCGCTCTGGGTGCGCGACAACTGCGCCAGCACGTCCTGCAGCGGGCCAACGGCCAGGCGCATCTTGCTCAGTTCGCGTTTCAGTTCGTACAGCCGGATAACCGTCTCGCGGCTGTAGGTGTCGGCGAATATCGCCTGCTCCAGCGAATCGGCGGTATCGCGGAACTCGTCGATGATCGGCCGGTAGTTGTCGACGATGAAGTCGAGCACCGCATACAAGCCGTAGGACGGACCCAGTACCAGCAGTTCGGATTCGCGTTCCACCCGCTCGCGCACCGGTGCGTAGGACAGCGAGGCGCCATGGCGCACGGTGATCAGGTAACGCGGACCCACGAAGGCATGGGTTTCGCCATACATGATTTTCTCGCTGACCACCTGCGCGGTGTGCATCACCACGAACATGGAGTTGCCGTAGGCCTCCAGCTTCGGGCGCTGGTGCGCGTTCTGCGCGTCCTCCACCGCCAGGTCGTGCAGGCAGAATTCCTCCTGCAGTTTTTCCAGGATATGGTCGGCGGGCTCGTACAGTCCGACCCAGACGAAGCTGCCATCGTCCTGCGCGAGCACGTCGCTGATCGCATCCAGGGTGATGTCGCGGCGCCGGCCGTCCTTGTCGTACACCACGCAGTTGATGACGCAGGAAGGCAGCTCTGGCTTGGTGATCTCATTCATGGCGCGCATGGTGCGGCAGCGGGGCCGATGCGGCAAGCCGATCGGCCCGCCAGTGGGGCATTACTGCGCGACGAAGCGGATCGCCTGCCCGCCGCCCGGCGCCAGTCGCAGGGTCAGGGTATCGGCGCTGGTCACGCTGCGTTCCTCGATCACGATATCCTGCGGCGCGCGCTTCCAGTCGGCCTTGTCGCCGTCGCGATAGATCTGCGCGGTGTACTTGCGGCCTGGTTCCAGGAACGACAACGATGCGCTCAACTCACGGCCTTCCTCGTCGGACACCGAGCCCAGGTACCAGTTATCGGAATGGCGATCCTTGCGCACGATGGTGACGAAGTCGCCGATCTCGCCGTTCAACACCTTCGTCGTTTCCCAGTCCACGGCCACGTCCTTGATGAACTGGAACGGCGCCGGATTGGCTTCGTAATTGTCCAACAGGTCGGCGGCCATCTGGATCGGGCTGTAGATCACCACATACAACGCCAGTTGCTTGGCCCAGGTAGTGGCCACGCCATCGGGGGCGCGCGTCTTCATGCCGAAGATGCCGGGCGTGTAGTCCATCGGTCCGGCGAGCAGGCGGGTGAACACCAGGTTGGCCTCGTGCTCGGGCGGATTGCCCGGGTCGCCCCAGGCGCTGAATTCCATCCCGCGCGCGCCTTCGCGTGATACCCAGTTGGGGTAGGTGCGGCGCAGGCCGGTGTCCTTGATCGGTTCGTGCGCATTGATCGCGACCTGGCGCTTGGCCGCTGCGACCAGCACGCGCAAGTGGTGCCGGGCGCTGTCCTGTCCTTCATGCCAACCGTAGTGCACCTTGCCGTCGGCGCCGACGAACTTGGCCTGGCTGGCGTCGGCCACGTAGCCGGTCTTGACCGCGTGGATGCCCATCTTCTGATCCAGGTCGAAGGCCGCCTCCATCTGCGATTCGTAATGCGCGGCGTTGGCCGAGGTCTCATGGTGGCCGATCAGCTGCACGTTTTTCGACTTCGCATACGCAGCGAGCTTCGGCAGGTCGAAATCCGGGTACGGCTGGGTGAAGCTGAAATCCTCTCCATTGCCGAACCAGTCGCCGTCCCAGCCCACGTTCCAGCCTTCGACCAGCACGCCGCCGAAGCCGTGCTTTGCCGCGAAGTCGATGTGCCGCATCACGTTCTCGTTGGTCGCGCCGTGTTTCGGCCCAGACGCCCAGGTCTTCTTGTCCAGGTGCATTTCCCACCACACGCCGACGTACTTCATGGCCTTGAACCATGACACGTCGCCGAGCTTGTTCGGCTCGTTGAGGTTGAGGATCAGGGACGATTCGACCAGTCCGCCGGCGCTGTCGCTGACCTGCAGCGTGCGCCACGGCGTGTTGAACGGCGCGCTGCGCTCGACCTTGGCGAAGGTGCCGCTGCCCGGTGTCAGCGCGGCCTTCAATCGACGGTCCTCCACGCGGGTCAGGTTCATGCCGGAGTAGTCGACCAGCGCCGCTTCGTGGATGGAAAGATGCAGGCCGTCCTTCGTCTTCAAGGTGATCGGCGTCTGCGCGTCGCCGACTTCCTGCAGCGGAGTGCGGTGGTAGAGATATTCCTCGCGGTTCCATTCGAATGCGGGGATCCACCACGCGGTCGCGTCCTCGGCCAGGTTGAATTCGGTCAACTCCTCGCCGATCTTCACCTGTTTCAGCGCGTCCTGGTCGGGGAACTCGTAGCGGAAGCCCAGGCCATCGTCATAGACGCGGAACACCACGCCGAAATGGCGGAACGGCTTGTTCTTTTCGGTCAGCGTCACCCGCATCTGGTTGTAGTGGTTGCGGATTTCGCGACGTTCGCCCCAGGGCTGTTCCCAGGTTTCGTCGGATTTCGAGAATTGCGGTTCGCCCACCTGCAAGCCGCGTTCCAGCTTCGGCACATCGACCAAGAGGAAGCCCAGCCGCGACGGCGCGAGGATCGGCTTGCCGTCGCGCGAAACCGTATAGCTGGGCCGTCCGTCGTTGTCGGTGGTGACTTCCACCGACAGGCGACCATCCGGCGAGGCGACGCCGACCCTGGGCGGAACCGGTGCGGCTAGTGCCGAGGTGCATGACAGCATCATGGTCAGCGTAAGCAGGCGAAGGAGCATGCGTGGTTCCGGATAGCGGCGGAAGCCGCATCCTGCGCCAGCGATCTCAGTGCGGCAAGCTGCGCCGCGGTGCGAATACGTATGCAAGGGCCGCGTGGATCGGCAGCATCAGGGCGATCCAACCCTGGTTGTACTGCTGCGGCAACGGCAGCCAGTGCAGGATCCAGGCGATGGTCGCGCCGATCGCGATGGCGACCAGCAACCAGCGGAACCAGACCGCAGGCGCGCGCTTGCGCAGCAACGGGATCGCCCCAGGGATCAGCAGCAGGCACAGCGGATTCAGCAGCAGCAGGTTCTGGTTGGCCCAGCCGGCGCGGTGTTCGGTGAAGCCCCAAATGAACACCAGCAACGCGCCGCAGATGCCGCATACCAGCCAGAACGGTAGCGCCAGCCCCGCGATCAACCGTGGCCAGCGCGAGGCGAGGGCGATGATGCCTGCTGCGGCCATCACGCCTGCGAGGAGCCAGGGCCACCAGCGGCGCGGAACATCCGGTGGTTCGGCTGCGATGCGATGTGGCAGCAGTTCCACTTCCTGTTGCACCAGCGGACGGCCGGTGCTGTTCTTCGCCTCGCGCAGGCTGTCGGCCAGACGCATCGGCACGTAGGCCTCTTCCCAGCGCGACATCGGCGTGTCCGCGTAGGGGCCGAGGCCGACATCGAAGCCCAGCCACATCCACGTCGCGGGCGAAGCCAGGCGCACGGCCTCGCTGCGGAAGGTGTTGCCGCGCGAGCGGCCCACCAGTTGCGATTTCAGCGCGCCGCCGAGCGCCGTATCCAGCGCGTCGCGCACTTGCGTCGAGCAGTTGGAGGTGAAGTAGTCGTAGCGGTAGCGTGCGTTCTCCGGCTTCGCGCGTTCGGCCAGCATATCGGCCAGCGCCTGGGCCTGCTGCGGTGCCAGGTCCAGCCATTGCAACTTCACCCCGCGCCCGACTTCGCGGTAGTAGACCAGGTCCCGTTCCAACGGCAGCGCCATCAGGTAGTACTGCATGTCGCCCAGCGCGAAGCGCCCGGCGAAGCCGGGTTCGTCCAGGTCGAAGAAGCCGAAGTTGTAGGAAATCGCGGCGCCGCTATCCGGATCTGCCACCACGATCGCGTTGTGGCCGAAGCGCTCGAAGAAAATCTCCCCCGGTTGCATCGTCATCACGCCCACGCGCTTGGCAGGTGCGGGTGGCGCAGCCCAGGTGGAGGCCGCCAGCAACGAGAGCAGGCACAGCACGGCGAGGCGGGCCAGCATCCTAGCTATCGGAAAGCACGCCGACGTGGAACGCATGCACACGGCGCGCATCGGCCTTGGCCACGCGGAACTCGAAGCGCCCGAGGGTCAGTTCTTCGTCGGTATCCGGCAGGTGGCCGATGGCCGCGGTGACCAGGCCGCCGACGGTGTCGTACTCGTCGTCGGGGAAGTCGGCGCCGAAGCGTTCGTTGAAATCGGCGATGGGGGTCAACGCGTCCACCACG
>JAKFDG010000242.1:0-1552 GCA_036677285.1 Pseudoxanthomonas sp. | reverse complement strand
CACTTGGCTCCGGCACTCCCCAGCGGAACTCCCGGCTCCCCAGGCAGGCACCCCACCTTCTGGACTTTCTGGAGCAAAAGCCATGGCCAAAACCCGCCTCACCGTTGACACCAACGACCTCGCAAGCCGCATCACGCGCGCGCCTTTTCCCGGCTCCGCCAAGATTTATATCGAGGGTTCGCGCCCCGACATCCGCGTGCCGTTTCGCGAGGTCACGCTGACCGACACGATGGTGCACGAGGGGGCGGGCGAGCCGCGCCGCGAAGCCAATCCGCCGCTGCGCCTGTATGACGCCTCGGGCGTCTACACCGACCCGGCATCGCCGATTGACATCACGCGTGGCCTGCCGCCCCTGCGCGGTGCGTGGATCAACGAGCGCGCTGACACCGAAGCGCTGCCCGGCATCAGCAGCGCCTATGGTCGCGAGCGCCTGAACGACCCGGCGCTGGCCGCCCTGCGCATGGCGCATGCGCCCGTGCCGCGCCGCGCCAAGGCCGGCGCCAACGTCTCGCAAATGCACTACGCCCGCAAAGGCATCATCACGCCGGAGATGGAATACATCGCGGTGCGCGAAAACCTGGTGCGCGCGCAGCTGGCCGAACGCCTGAAGACCGAGCGCATGCCCAAGGCGGGCCATTCCTTCAATGCTGCTATCCCGAAAGAAATCACCGCTGAATTTGTGCGCGATGAAGTGGCGCGCGGCCGTGCCGTGATTCCGAACAACATCAACCACCCCGAGAGCGAGCCGATGATCATCGGCCGCAACTTCCTGATCAAGGTCAATGCCAACATCGGCAACTCGGCCGTGACGTCTTCCATTGAGGAAGAAGTCGACAAGCTGGTCTGGTCGATCCGCTGGGGCGCCGACACCGTGATGGACCTGTCGACCGGCGAGAACATCCACGAAACCCGCGAATGGATTCTGCGCAACTCGCCGGTGCCGATCGGCACGGTGCCGATTTACCAGGCGCTGGAGAAAGTCAACGGCAAGGCCGAAGACCTGACCTGGGAAATCTTCCGCGACACGCTGATCGAGCAGGCCGAGCAGGGCGTGGACTACTTCACCATCCACGCCGGCGTGCGCCTGGCCTATGTGCCGCTCACGGCCAACCGCCTGACGGGCATCGTTTCGCGCGGCGGCTCCATCATGGCCAAGTGGTGTTTGTCGCACCACAAGGAAAGCTTTTTGTACGAGCGCTTCGACGAGATCTGCGAGATCATGAAGGCGTATGACGTGTGCTTCTCGCTGGGCGACGGCCTGCGGCCCGGCTCGATTGCCGATGCCAACGACGAAGCGCAGTTTGCCGAGCTGCACACGCTGGGCGAGCTGACGCAGATCGCCTGGAAGCACGACGTGCAGGTGATGATCGAAGGCCCCGGCCATGTGCCGCTGCAGCTGGTGAAGGAAAACGTCGACAAGCAGCTCGAAGCCTGCTTCGAGGCGCCGTTCTACACGCTGGGCCCGCTGATCACCGACATCTCGCCCGGCTACGACCACATCTCCTCCGCGATGGGCGCGGCCAACATCGGCTGGTATGGCACGGCCATGCTG
>JAKFDG010000241.1:0-9051 GCA_036677285.1 Pseudoxanthomonas sp. | reverse complement strand
CTGGATCCAGTGCACTACGGCTGGTACCGCGACTTCCGCCGCTACGGCACGGTGCCGCATGCGGGTTTCGGCCTGGGCTTCGAGCGCCTGGTGGTGTACGTGTGCGGGCTGAGCAATATCCGCGACGCCATCCCCTACCCGCGCGCGCCGGGCAATGCGGAGTTCTGAGTCTTGATCCTGTTCTTTGCCTTGCTGTTCTTCGCCGTGGCCATCGCCGGCTTCTGTGCCTTCGTCATCTTCTGGCCGTTGACGCTGGTGCACGTGCGCGATCGCCACGCGGACATCGCCCTGGAGTTCGGTACCGGTGCATTCCTCAAGCCGGTCGCACTCGGCTGGTTGTTGAGTGGTCGCTACCGCGAGACCCGCGACACATCCTTGACCGGTCTGGCGACGCCAGCACGCATTTCACTGCTCACGATCTTCGCGGGGCTGGCCTTCGCTGGCGTGCTATGGCTGTTTTCATTGGTGGCGGCATGAACGAAGTGATCCGCCACGACTGGTATGTGGCCTCGCTGGGTCGCACCCTGGTCTGGGCGCGGCTCGGCGTGCGCGAAGCTGGGACCGCCGAGGTCTTCGACAGCGATGGAAATACGCTGAGCTATGACAGCGAGGACACGGCGCGGGCGGCACTGTTCGATGCCGAGTTCGTGGCCTTCGACGGCCTCGACGAAGACGATGCGCTGGCGCGCGGTTTTTCGCTGGACGAGGTATCGCCGCCACGCGCGGACAGCGACGAGGCTTTGCGCAGCCTGATGGTACAGACGCTCGGCACACGGGCCTGACCCCCAGTCGTGTATACACCGGGCGCCTTCGCTGAAACCGATCTGGTCGAACTCGACCTGCTGCTGGCACGGGATCCTTTCATTACCCTGGTCACCAGCGACCAGGGCATGCCTTTCGCCAGTCACTTGCCGGTTTTGTATTCACGTGACGGCGGACGAGTCCTGATCGAAGGCCACTGGGCCAGGCCCAACCCGCAGGCCAGGCACGAGGGCGATGCGTTGTTGATCGTACATGGCCCGCACGCCTACATCTCTCCTGCCTGGTATCCCGACAAGGAAGAAGCCGCGCGCGTGCCGACATGGAACTACGCGGTGGCGCACCTCCATGGCAAGTTGCAGGCCTCTACCGACGAATCCTTCCTCGCCAGCATCGTCGAGCGCCTCAGCGCCCGCCACGAAACCGCGGTGGGCAGCGACTGGCGATACGAACATGATCGCCAGGATGTTCGCAGCCAGTTACGCGGGATCATCGGCTTCCGCTTCATGCCCGAACGCATCGAACTGAAATTCAAGCTCAACCAGAACCACCCTGTCGCCAATGTGCGTGGCGCAGCCCATGCCCTGCAGCAACAAGCGGATGGTCCGGCAAATGAAATCGCTATGCTGATGCTGGATCGACTGGCACGCCGCCAGCAAGACTAAGGAATGGCATGGACCTGAATCTCACCGGGAAACACGCACTCGTTTGTGGCGCCTCCGAAGGCATCGGGCGTGCGGCTGCGCAGGAACTCGCCCTGCTTGGCGCCGATGTCACCGTGCTTGCGCGCCGCGAGCAGTTGCTTGAAGCGATCGCCACCGAGCTGCCTTGCAATGCTGCCAGCCAGCGTCACGGCTGGATCGCGGCCGATGTCTCGCAACACGACAAACTAATCGCGCAGGTGCAGGCGCTCGCCAGCGCCAACCCGGTCCATATCCTGGTCAACAACACCGGCGGCCCGCCCGCTGGTCGTGCCATTGATAGCGACGTGGCCGCTTACCTCGATGCCTTCCACCGGCATCTGCTCGCCAACCATCTACTTGTACGGGCGGTGCTGCCCGGCATGCAGGGCGCGCAATGGGGGCGCATCGTCAATGTGATCTCCACATCGGTGAAGGAACCCATCATCAACCTGGGCGTCTCCAACACCATCCGCGGGGCGGTGGCGAGCTGGGCCAAAACCCTCTCGCGCGAACTCGCGCCCTATGGGATTACGGTCAACAACGTACTGCCCGGCTACACCCGCACGCAGCGCCTGGAACAGATCCTCGACGATCGCGCGACCAGTACCGGCAAGGCCCGGGAAGCTGTCGCTGCGACGATGCTGTCCACGGTGCCGGTGGGGCGCTTTGCCGAGGCGGCCGAGATCGCATCGGCGATTGCCTTCCTCGCCAGCCCTGCCGCCGCCTACATCACCGGTGTCAGCCTGGCAGTGGATGGCGGACGGATGCAGTCCATCTGACCGATCGGGCGCCAGCACACACCCCATATCATCAGCCTGGACCAGAATCAGGCTGAAGTATCCGGGCTCGAAAGTTGTCGGCTACACTCAGGCGGTTTTTGGCAACCGGATCGTGCATGCTTTCCCTACATAGTGCCCGGAAACGGGGTTCTGGCGGCCGCATCGGCCTGGCCATTGCCGGTGGCGGTCCCATTGGCGGCATGTACGAACTGGGCGCCCTTCGGGCGATGGACGAGGCGATGGATGGCCTGGACCTGACCCGCATGGATTGCTACGTGGGGGTCAGTTCAGGCGCATTCCTGGCCGCGGGGTTGGCCAACCGCATCAGCACCGCGGAAATGTGCCGCATCTTCATCAGTGGCACCAGCGACGACGCGCAATTCCGTCCTGAAATCTTCCTGACACCCAACATCAGTGAATACCTGAGCCGTGCCGCCACCGTGCCCCGCCTGTATGCCGACTGGGCGCGCCGCCTGATGGTCAACCCGCGCAAGGCCATGCGCCTGTCGGACCTGATCCTGCGCTTCGGCGGGTTGGTGCCCACCGGCCTGTTCGACAGCCAAGGCGTAGAAACCTTCCTGCGCGACATCTTCAACCGTCGTGGCCGCAGCAACGACTTTCGCACGCTGGAAGCGGACCTGTTCGTGGTCGCAGTGGATCTGGATACCGGCGAAGCGGTCCGTTTCGGCGAAAAAGGCTGGGATGGGGTACCCATCTCGCAAGCCGTGCAAGCCAGTTCGGCGCTGCCAGGCCTTTATTCTCCCGTGCAGATCAACGGTCGCCATTTCCTGGACGGTGCCCTGCGCCGGACCATGCACGCCTCCACCGTATTGGAGCGCGGCATCGACCTGATGATCGGCATCAACCCGCTGGTGCCGTTCGACGCCACCCGCGAAACCCCGCAGGCTGGCGACGCCGAGCAATTTGGCCTGGCCCGTGGCGGATTGCTTGCGGTGCTCTCGCAGTCCTTCCGCACGCTCTTGCAGTCACGCATGCAGATCGGCATGGAGAAATACCCGCACCAGTTCCCCAATATCGACCAGTTGGTGTTCGAACCGAACGCGGATGACAGCGAACTGTTCTTCACCAACCTCTTCAGCTTCTCGGCCCGTCATCGTGTCTGCCAGCTCGCCTATCGCAACACCCTGGCGGATCTGCGCAAGCGTGCGGACGTGTTACGACCGATATTGGCCGTCCATGGCATCAGCCTGCGCGATGAAGTCATCAATGATCCCCATCGCTCCCTGATGGCCGGACTAGACGTGGTGCCACGCATGACCGAAACCACCGCCCGCCTGCGCCGTGCCCTGGACGACGTCGATCAGGTCGTCGCCAAGCGACGTGCGCGACGCAGCACCCGCAGGTTGGCATCGGTCCGTTGAATCCGGTGCCGTAGCTGGTGTGAAAGCTCTAGACAGGCGGGTGATTCTGGCTTCTCTTCACTCCCTCCTTCTGTCGACGGTACCCATGGCCAAGCTCAAGAAAACCGCGCGCAAGACCGCTTCCGCAAGCAACCCGAACCTGCAAGCGCAGGCCGAGCGTCTTTCCAAGAACCTGGGCGAATCCGCACAGCAGGTATGGCTGGCCGGCGTCGGTGCGTTCGGTCGCGCCCAGGCCGAAGGCAACAAGCTGTTCGAAACCCTGGTGAAGGAAGGCCTTTCCCTGGAACAGATCACCCGCAAGGTGGCTGGCGGCAAGGTCGAAGCCGTACGCGATGCGGTCGAGAACAAGGTCGGCCAGGCGCGTGAACGTGCTTCCGACACCTGGGATCGTCTGGAGAAGGTATTCGAAGAGCGCGTGCAGCGCGCCCTGCGTCGTCTTGAAGTTCCTAGCCGCGAAGACCTGACTGCATTGATCGACCGCGTCGACAGCCTCAACAATGAACTGCGCAAGCTGGGCGGCACCTCCGCTCCGCGCAAGGCGGCTGCGAAGAAAGCAGCCCCCAAGAAGGCTGCTCCGGCCAGGCGCGCAGCCAGGAAAACGGCAAAATAATCCGACCGCATCAGCTGTAAGCCGAGGGGCGTGGGCCCCGATACGGTTTGTTTCGAAAATCCTGTTGCAAGGCACATCCTAAAGCGTAACAATCGTTACTAGCCCGCCAGTCCACACGAAGTACGTATGCTCCCCTCCCCTTACGACTTCGGACTGGCGGGCTTTTTTATGCCTGCAGGTCGCTGGCGTAGAATTGCAGGCCTACTCCCCCAAGATCCATAAAGGTAACCATGCCAGCCTGGCTGTTCGGATTCGCCATCACGATCCTGGTAGGAGCTGCCGCTACCGCGTACCTATGGGTGATCCGCCGTCGCGACGATGAAACCGCCGCTGGCCTGCTGGCCTTGGCGGGCATGCGCTGGAAGGATTTCTCCCGGCTGGCGCTCGATGCGATGCATCATCGCGGACTGCGCAAAGTGGCGGTAGAGAAGGACGATGCCCAGGAGCAGAGTTCCAGTTTCGTCCTGAGCCGCGACAACCAGCGCTGGCTGTTGGCCTGCAAGCACGGTTCCGCCTACCGCATCGGATCGGCCACGGTCGACGAACTGGCTGCCGAAATCCGGTTGATGGGCGCCGCTGGCGGGATCCTGGTTACCCAAGGCGTCCTCGACAAGACCGGGCGCGCGAAGGCGGACAAGCACAACATCGAAGTGTTGGACGGAAACCATCTGTGGCCTGAAGTCAAACCCATGGTGGACGGCAATCTCAGGAACCGCATCATCAGCGATGCCGCTGGGCGCGCACGCCGCCATATCGGCATCGCCTGGCTCGGCGCTGTTACCCTCGGCGCGGCTTCGGCACTGGCGCTCCCCAGCGTGACGCCTGAGCAAGACGACACTCCCGTCATGGCCCGGGTACAACAAGCGGATGTGGTCGCCAAGGCGGTGGTCGAACCGCCATCTACAGCTGCCCCGATCGAACCGGTGCGCCCCTTGACGGAGCCCACCGAAGCCGAACTCGACGAACAGCGCGCGGCAATTTCGAAGGCATTGAGCAATACCACCGGCATAAGCCGCGGTGTCTGGATCACACGCTCAACCTTGTCGGTGGACCGACTGGTCTCGGAGAAGGAAGCATGGCCATTGGTATGCCGGGAAGTGGAGCTTTACGCGAACCTGCGCACCACCCGGGTCCAGCTCAACCCCCCGCCCGGTAGCGAAGAGCCGGTGCGTTGGCGCCAGTGCAAGACGATGTGAGTAAGCATGAAGCAAGAAGGGGTAAACAGTGAAGAATAAGAGCTAGCTGTTGCTCAGGCCCTTCAGCCTTCACTGCTTTACCGATCTACTGCTTCATTTACCAATGCACCCCACGCATCACCGCGGCGAATGCGATCTGTTCCTGGCTGGGCGCGGATTCCTTGAGCGCCTTGCGGTCACCCTTGGCCGCGGCCGAATCGGGGAACAGCTCGAACGCGGTGCTCATGATCACTTCGTAGGCCTTGGGCGCAATCGCGTTCACCAGGGCCGAGAAGATGCCCAGGCGCGTGGCGATGCGGCTCGGCTTCTCGATGATGGCCTTGACCAGCAGGTCGGCGGCTTCTTCCGGCGATAGCGTGGGCACGCTGTCGTACATCTTGGTCGGCGCGATCATCGGCGTCCTCACCAGCGGCATGTTGATGGTGGTGAAGCTAATGCCCTTCCCCGACAACTCGCCCTGCGCGCAGCGGCTGAATGCGTCCAGCGCGGCCTTTGATGCCACATAGGCCGAGAAGCGCGGCGAACTGGCGAGCACGCCGATCGAGCTGATGTTGATGATGTGGCCCTTGCGGCGATGGGTCATGGTGGGCATGAACCCCATGATCAGGCGAATGCTGCCGAAATAGTTCAGCTGCATGGTGCGCTCGAAATCGTGGAAGCGGTCGTAGCTGGCCTCGATCGAGCGGCGGATGGAGCGACCGGCATTGTTGATGAGGACATCGACGTGGCCGTGCTCGTCCAGGACCTTCTTCACCAGACGGTCGCAATCGGCCATGTCGGCCAGGTCGGCGGTATAGGCGAAGACTTTGCCGCCCGCCTTCTTCATTTCATCGCGGGCCTTGAACAACTCCTCTTCACCGCGCGCGACGATGACCGTGATCGCGCCAGCCTCGGCAACGCGTTGCGCCGTCGACAGGCCAATGCCGGATGAGCCGCCGGTGATGACCACCACCTTGTTGCGGACCTTGCCCTTGAGGGTGCGGTCGATGAACAGGTCCGGATCCAGGTGGCGTTCCCAGTGGTCCCACAGGCGCCAGGCATAGTCATCCAGCTTGGGCACGCTGATACCGCTTCCTTTCAGGGCGCGCTCCGTTTCGCGGCTGTCGAAGCGCGTGGGATAGGTGATGAATTTCAATACTTCCTTCGGAATCTTGAAGTCGCGCAGCAGCATGCCGATGAAGCGCTTCACCGGTGGCAGGTTGCCGACCGCGCCGCGGATCCCGCTGGGCACGAAGGCGAACATGCGCGCATCCACGCGCATGGTCATTTCGGGGGCGTGGCCTGCGCGGCAGAAGGTGTTCAGCACCTCGCCCACGCGCAGCGGTTCCGGATCGGTCAGATGGAAGGTGTGGCCGTCGAGCTTTGGCTTGTGCGCGATGTGGTCCATGGCGTCGGCGACGAAATCCACCGGCACGATGTTGATGCGACCGCCTTCGATGCCCAGCACCGGCATCCATGACGGCAGGATCTCGCGCAGCTTCTTGATCAGGGTGAAGAAATAGTAGGGACCGTCGATCTTGTCGATTTCGCCGGTCTGCGAATGCCCCACGACCATGCCCGGGCGGTAGATGCGCCAAGGCAGGCGCTTTTCGTTACGGACCAGTCCCTCGGAATCGTGCTTGGTGCGCAGGTAGGGATCGTCCAGGCCTTCGGCCTCGTCGAACATGTCCTCGCGGAATATGCCCGGGTACAAACCGGCGGCAGCAATGGAGCTGGTGTGGTGGAACACGCCGGCCTTGACCGCCGCGGCCAGGTCCAACGCGTGCTGGGTTCCATCGATATTGGCGGCACGCTGCACTTCGGCGCTCGCGGCCAGGTCGTAGATTGCGGCCAGATGGAAGAAATGTTTCACCTTGCCCGAGAGTGCGCGAACCTGGGCCGGGGTCAGACCGCATTTGGGCTTGGTCATGTCGCCATACACCACCGAAACACGCTTCAGGTCCCAACCGGCTTTCTTCGCTATGGCATCGAACTTCTTCTGCGAGTCCTTGCGCACCAGCACGTGGACGGTACCGGTCCGTTTGAGCAGGTTGCTGACCAGGTAACGGCCGATGAAACCCGTGGCGCCGGTGACGAAGTAGCTCATGGAATGACATCCCGATGTGTGGGCGCGGCCCTTCCGCTGCACCCCTGCGCGCTAAATTGCCAGAGATGGGGCAATTCGACAATGCCAACTTCAATCAAGCGGCATTGACCGTCCCTGCCGCGCATGGTGTGATGCGCACGATCACCGGGAGGGATCGGGCATGGCAGATCTGAAAAGCAGTTTCGAGCAGGCATCCAAGGCTATCCAGGGGTTGTCCGAACGCCCGGACAACGACACTCTGTTGCGTCTCTATGCGCTGTACAAGCAAGGATCGGAGGGCGATGTAAGCGGCGACAAGCCCGGGTTCTTCGATTTCGTAGGCACCGCCAAGTACGAAGCCTGGGCCAAGCTCAAGGGCACATCCCAGGAAGAGGCGCAGAAGAAATACGTCGATCTGGTTAAGAAGCTGACCGCTTGATCATGCTTTCCAGAACCTGACCTGGTGGCCCGCGACACACGCCAACGCATCCTCGATGGTTCGCTTGCGATGTTCAACACGCAGGGCGAGCCGCACGTCACCACCAACCATATCGCCGACGAGTTGGAGATCAGCCCGGGCAATCTGTATTACCACTTCCGTAACAAGGACGACATCATCGAGCAGCTGTTCGCGCGCTACGAGGAGCGCATGGACGCGGCCCTGGCGACGCCGACCGGTCGTTTGCCGGGATTGGAGGACATCTGGCTGCAGCTGCACCTGGTGTTCGAGTGCATCTGGGACTATCGCTTCCTATACCGCGACCTGGTCGAGATCCTCAGTCGCAACCGGCGCATCCGCATGCGCTTCGCCCGCATCCTCAAACGCGCGGACGACAGTGCGCACCTGGTGATGCGCGGCCTGTCGCAGGCGGGCATCATGCGCGCCACCGCCGCCGAACTGGCTGGCACCGCCACCAACGTCCTGGTCATCGCTACTTTCTGGCTCAACTACGCCGCCGCCCGCGGCGACAAGGACGAACAGGTCGCGATCCGCCTCGGCATCGTCCAGGTGATGATGCTGCTGGCCCCATTCCTGCGCGATGCGGAACGGGTGCATTTGAACACGCTGACCCAGGCCTACCTGGACTGATTGCAAAGTTAGCGGAGAGAGTGGGATTCGAACCCACGGCGGTATCGCTACCTCGCCGGTTTTCAAGTGCGAAACCGGCCTTTATTCAATAATTTGCGCCAGATGTATCCAACTGACTTCGGAGGGAATTCCTCTCTCTCCATCAATGGGCAGCAAGTGCCAGTTTTGGTCGCGTTGTCCCAAATTCGTCCCAAGCCGCGCCAACTCCGCGTCCGCTGTGCCTGTTCAACTAACCGATTTGCTTCGTACTCTTCGAGCCCGACATCCACGTAAAAAGCAATAGCTCTCTCATGGACCAGATCGTCGCAACCTGATAACAAGTATTGGAGCCCATCGCGCACTATGCCAGCCGGTATAAAGCCGGGATCTACGCTCGATTCGATCTCAGCTGCTTTGCTTACGAGCACTGCCCTCATTACGGCCACGTCAGAATACATAATTAGCCTTAGCCACTTTGTGGATCGAAGAAGCGCTTACTGCGCGGTGG
>JAKFDG010000240.1:0-2488 GCA_036677285.1 Pseudoxanthomonas sp. | reverse complement strand
CTGATCGACGGCGAGCACGCACCCAATGACCTGCGCAGCACACTGGCCGCCCTGCAGGCCGTGGCGCCCTACCGCTCCCAGCCGGTCGTGCGGGCGGTGGCCGGCGACGTGCCGCTGATCAAGCAACTGCTGGACATTGGCGCGCAAAACCTGCTGGTACCCATGGTCGACACAGCCGCTCAGGCCCAGGCCATTGTGGACGCGACGCGCTACCCGCCCCGGGGCATCCGGGGCGTGGGCAGTGCGGTCGGACGCGCTTCGCGCTGGAGCGCACGCACCGACTACCTCGACCACGCCGACAGCGAGGTCTGCCTGCTGGTGCAGGCGGAAACCGTCACGGCCCTGAAAAACCTGGAAGCGATTTGCGCAGTCGACGGCGTGGATGGCGTTTTCATCGGCCCCGCCGACCTGGCAGCGTCCATGGGGCATCGCGGCAAACCGGGCCACCCCGAGGTGCAGGCGGCCATCGAGCAGGCCATGAAAACCATCATCGCCTCCGGCAAGGCAGCGGGCACGCTGACCTCCGACCCGGCGCTGGCGCGGCGCTACCTGGCCCTGGGCTGCACCTTTGTGGCCACCGGGGTGGACGTGCTGGTCTATGCCAATGCGGTTCGGCGCATGGCGGCGGACTTCATCTCGCCCGGCGCCGCACAGCCTGCAGGCCCCGGCGCGGCTTATTGAATTTAACGCATCGGCTACCTTTTGCAGCACTCATCATGGGCTGCAAGGCCGAGAACGAAGCGTGCAAAAAACTTTTGCTGACTGGTGCGTAGATACCAAGAGGATGCGCGCCACAAAACCCGACGCGCTATTCATACACTGCCTTCCAGCGCATCGGGGTAAAGAAGTCGAAGCCGATGTGATTGACGGCCCGCAGCCTGTCGTGAAGTTGACCCATTTCACGGACACCTTATCGCTCTCACAGAAAGAGTCCGAAATGGAGTCCGAAATGTCTATGCCCTCGCGGCCTTCCAATTGCAGCAAGCTCCTCAGGTTCCCATCACACCGTGTTGCGACCAGCACCTCAACCACTCATGGAACATTGGTCGCTCATGCTGACTCATCGTCCAACGCAAGTGCGGCACCACGAAGCGCTGGTGATTGCCTGGCCTGAATCACATAGACCGGTATTTCTGCCAGGCAATGCGTGAAACGACCCTTTGCCTCGAAGCGTTGTCGAAACGCCGAACGCTCGAATGCTTCACCAAAGCGCGGCACGATGCCGCCGCCGATGTATACGCCGCCACGAGCGCCAAGCGTAAGTGCCAGGTTGCCCGCGGCCGTTCCGAGAAATGCGCAGAACAGATCGAGGGCCTCGCGAGCCAGTGGATCGCGACGTTCCAGGGCCGCAGACGTTACGCCCGCCGCATCGAGTTCGACAACAGTCTCCACGCAGTCGATTTCCTGCACAGCGTGGTGAATGTCGACCAGACCCTGGCCGCACGCAGCGCGCTCGGCCGAAGCGTGGCCATAGCGGGAACTGAACCACTGGAGGACCGCTTGCTCGCGTGGCGTGCAAGCCGCCAACGTGACGTGGCCTCCTTCGCCTTCTATCGAGATCCAACCGCCCCGGCCGTTGGGTAGCAACCCGGACACACCCAACCCGGTACCGGGGCCGACCAGGCCGATCGCAGCGAAGGGGACAGCTTGCCCACCCCGAACTTGGCGCAGTTCTCCGGGCGTGAGGGTGGGCAGCGCCAGAGCCAACGCAGTGAAGTCGTTCAGCACGCGCAACTTCACGAATCCGAATTGCACCTTCAGTGCGCTGATCGAGAAGGTCCAGTGATGATTGGTCATCTGCACTTGGTCCCCCAGCACGGGATTGGCAATTGCGATCGCGCAGTTCGGAGGTGCGCTTCGTCCCACGATGCTCAGGTAATGCTGTATCGCGTCCGCAAGAGTCAAGTGCTCGGCGCAAGGCAACGTCACAAGGTCATCGATCAATCCCGCGGTACCGTTCTGCCACGCAAAGCGTGCGTTGGTTCCGCCGATGTCGGCGAGAAGCCGCTCGCCGCCGCGCGGACTCACGTGTACTGTAGTCATCGTTTCTCTCGGTTTCATCGCTGCCTGGTCAAGGGTTTGTCGCTTGGGTCAACTTGCTCATGGCGGCAGGTCCACCATTCAGCGATAGGCCTTGCCGGCGGCATCGAACGCGCGGCATCGCTCGGGCCGCAGGCGCAACGTGGACGCGCCCGCCACCATGATGTAGCGCGCCCGTACCCACGTCCTCGCGCATCGGCTCGTACGCCGGCACTCGGGCTTCGTGGCCACCTTTTTGCGCAGCTACAGCTACAGCTACAGCTACAAATTACAACATCGGCACCAGCGCCTGAGCACTGACCACCGGACAAGGCATCGGCCTGAGTCTCAAGTCGATGCCCGTCCGTGAAAGTGGGGCAAGTCCTATCACTCCATCGTTATTTTCGCGGTGTTCACAATGTCGCGGTACAGCGCCGCCTGGGGCTTGACGAACGTCCGCAGTTCCCGC
>JAKFDG010000239.1:0-1915 GCA_036677285.1 Pseudoxanthomonas sp. | reverse complement strand
GACAACGTGAAGATGGTGGTGACGCTGATCAACCCGGTGGCGATGGACGACGGCCTGCGCTTCGCGATCCGCGAAGGTGGCCGTACGGTCGGCGCCGGCGTGGTGTCCAAGATCATCAAGTAACGCTGGCGCTGGTTGTCCGGTGGCTGACGCCACCGGACAACGCCGGAAAAACAAGTGAAAACGGCGGGGCGGCGCGAGCCGCCGTTGCCTTTTTCGGAAGCATCACAATTTAGATACGCCAGTAGCTCAATTGGCAGAGCAGCGGTCTCCAAAACCGCAGGTTGGGGGTTCGAGTCCCTCCTGGCGTGCCACCTTGGAAACGTCGCTTGCGACGTCAAAAACAAAGAATCGATGAACAGCAAGGTCGAACAAGCCAAAGCCGCCTCTGCGGGCGACGTCGTGAAGTACGCGCTGGCGCTTGCGCTGGTCGTGGCCGGTCTGTTCGCCTTCTACTGGTTTGGCGAGTGGCCGACCGCGGTGCGCGCGCTGGCCGTGATCGGCGGCCTGATCGCCGGCACGGTGGTGTTCCTCACCAGCTTCAAGGGCGCACAGACCCGCGAGTTCCTCTCCGAGTCGCGCTTCGAGTTGCGCAAGGTGGTCTGGCCGACCCGCCAGGAAGCCGGGCGCGCGACGGTGATGATCATCATTGCGGTGATCGTGATCAGCCTGATCCTGGCCGGATTCGATGTCGTGATCCAGGCGGTCGTGAAGTGGTTGTTGGGTCGTTGATGGAGACTGCAACGTTGGAAGAAAACGTCGTCAAGCGCTGGTACGTGGTCCATGCCTATTCCGGCTTCGAGAAGTCGGTGGCGCAGGCGCTGCGTGATCGCATCGTGCGTACCGAGATGCAGGAGCGTTTCGGCGAAGTGCTGGTGCCGACCGAGGAAGTGATCGAGATGCGCTCCGGCCAGAAGCGCCGTTCCGAGCGCAAGTTCTTCCCCGGTTACGTGCTGGTGCAGATCGCGACCCATGACGAAGGCGGCATCCCGCGCATGGACAGCGAGAGCTGGCACCTGGTCAAGGAGACGCCGAAGGTGATGGGCTTCATCGGCGGCACCGCCGACCGGCCGTTGCCGATCCGCGACGAGGAAGCCGCGGCCATCCTCGACCGCGTGCAGGAAGGCGTGGAGAAGCCGAAGCCGAAGGTGCTGTTCGAGCCGGGCCAGATGGTGCGCGTCACCGAGGGTCCGTTCAACGACTTCAACGGCGTGGTCGAGGAAGTCAATTACGACAAGAGCCGCGTGCGCGTGGCGGTGCTGATCTTCGGCCGCTCGACCCCGGTGGAACTGGAATTCGGCCAGGTCGAGAAGGCCTGACGGTAACGAAATTCGCCAGGGCGAGTGGTTCGCCCCGGCATTGACGCGAGGAGCCCGCAGTCGCAAGACACGCAGGCGCTTGCACTCGCAGGAGTAGTGAAATGGCAAAGAAAGTCGTTGGTTACATCAAGCTGCAGGTCAAGGCCGGCCAGGCCAATCCGTCGCCGCCGGTGGGTCCTGCCCTCGGCCAGCGCGGCCTGAACATCATGGAGTTCTGCAAGGCGTTCAATGCCGCCACGCAGAAGCTCGAACCGGGTCTGCCGACCCCGGTCATCATCACCGCGTACTCCGACCGCACCTTCACCTTCATCACCAAGTCGACCCCGGCTTCGGTGCTGCTGAAGAAAGCCGTCGGCATCACCTCCGGCTCCAAGCGCCCGAACACCGAAAAGGTGGGCAAGGTCACCCGCAAGCAGCTCGAAGACATCGCCAAGGCGAAGGAAGCCGACCTGACCGCGGCCGACCTGGACGCAGCGGTGAAGACGATTGCGGGCTCGGCCCGTTCCATGGGCCTGGTAGTGGAGGGCTAAGACATGACGACCAAGCGAATCAAGGCACAAACCAAGATCGAAGCCGGCAAGGCCTACGCGATCGAC
>JAKFDG010000238.1:0-3609 GCA_036677285.1 Pseudoxanthomonas sp. | reverse complement strand
GCGCGCCCCGGAGGGCGGCTGGATTCTCTGGATCCAGATGCAGGAGCTGCCGACGCACCTCAAGGGGGACGCCGCCGGCGAGATCCCGGTGCCCGAGGATGGCCGCTGGAACGAAGCGGTGCGTGAGGCCTTCGCCGATCGCGTCCAGGCCCGTCTGGAGCGGGTCATGCCGGGACTGGGAGAGCGCATCGTCGGTCGGCGCGCTTACTCGCCCGCCGATCTGGAGGCACTGAACTGCAACCTGGTCGGCGGTGACCCCTACTCGGGTGTCTGCTCTCCCGACCAGTTCTTCTGGCTGCGCCCCTTCGCGGGCAGCCACGGCGCGCGCGCGCACCGTACACCGCTGGCCAATGTGCACCACATCGGCGCCAGCACCCACCCGGGTCCCGGGTTGGGTGCCGGCTCCGGGTTTTTGGCCGCGCAGCATCTGAGCGCGCGATAGCGAGGCCCCATGAAGAATTTTTTGCGAAGCCTGTTTGGCACCCCCTTGGCGCCACAGTCCCAACCGTCGCCTAGCCGGAACACAAGAATGCGTCGAATCGCCATCGTCGGAGCCGGCCAAGCCGGCCTGCAACTGGCCTTGGGCCTGCTCGCCAAGGGCTACCAGGTCACGCTCACCACCAACCGTACGGGTGAGGAAATCCGGACCGGCAAGGTCATGTCCAGCCAGTGCATGTTCCATACCGCGCTGCAGACCGAACGCGACCTGGGGCTGAACTTCTGGGAAGACGAGTGCCCGGCGGTCGAAGGTATCGGTATGACCGTGCCGCACCCGAAGGAGCCCGGCGAGCAGCTGTTCAACTGGTCTGCGCGACTCTCGCGCTACGCCCAGTCTGTCGACCAGCGCGTGAAGATGCCGGTGTGGATGGAGGAATTCCGTCGTCGTGGTGGCGAATTGCTGATCCAGGACGTCGGTCTGCCCGAACTGGAGCGACTGGCCGCCAGTCATGATCTGGTGCTGCTGGCCGCAGGCAAGGGCGAAATCGTCAACCTGTTCGCTCGCGATACCGAGCGCACTCGTTTCCAGCGGCCGCAACGTGCTCTGGCGCTCACCTACGTCAAGGGCATGAGGCCCGCGTCGCCGTTCTCCCGGGTTGCCTTCAACTTGATCCCGGACGTTGGCGAATACTTCGTGTTCCCTGCGCTGACCACTACTGGCCCCTGCGAGATCATGGTGTTCGAAGGCATCCCGGGCGGCCCGATGGACTGCTGGCAAGGCATACAAAGCGCTGAGCAGCATCTGGACAAGAGCCTTGAGATTGTCCGCCGCTACCTGCCCTGGGAGGCCGAGCGCTGCCAGTCACTCGAGCCGACCGACGACAAGGGTTTTCTTGCCGGCCGCTTCACCCCGATGGTACGCAAGCCCGTGCTGGAGCTGCCGTCCGGCCGCCATGTATTCGGTATGGCCGACGCCCTGGTGGTGAACGACCCGATTACCGGGCAGGGCTCCAACAACGCCGCCAAGTGCAGCAAGGTCTACCTCGACGCGATCCTCGCCCACGGCGACCGGGCTTTCACCGGCGGTTGGATGCACGAGACCTTCGAGCGCTACTGGGACTATGCCCAGCACGTGGTGGGCTGGACCAACAGCATGCTCCTTCCACCGCCGCCGCATCTGCTTGAGCTGCTGGCTGCGGCCGGCCAGTCGCGCGCCTTGGCCGCGCTCATCAGCAACGCCTTCGATGACCCGCGACATTTCGCGCCCTGGTGGTTCGATGCCGACCAATGCCGGGAGCTGATCCGGAAACTGAGCCGCCGGGCCGCCTGACGCGCAGGATAATCGCCATGAATGCCAGTATTTCCGTATTGCGTATCGACGAGCTGACCAGCGCCCAGAGCAGCGGTTCGCGCGCATTGCGCAATCTGCTCGGCCAGTTCGCCACCGGCGTCACCGTGATCACGACGTGTGGCAGCGATGGCCGCTACGTGGGCATGACCGCCAATTCCTTCTCTTCCGTTTCCCTGGATCCGCCGCTGGTGCATTGGAGTCTGTCGCGCAGCGCGCCGAACCTCGCGGACTTTCTTTCGGCCAGCCATTTCGCCATCAACGTGCTGGGTGCCAACCAGCACGACCTCTCCAGGCATTTCGCCCGGGGTTCGGCCGACGCGTTCGCCGGCATCGCCTACCGGACCGGTGCCGGGGGCGTCCCGATCCTCGACGGAGTGATTGCCACCTTGGTGTGCCGCAATGTCACCCAGTACGAGGACCGCGATCAGCTGATCTTCCTCGGCCAGATCGAGCAATACCGACACAGCGGCGGAGAACCGCTGGTCTTCCATGCCGGGCAGTACCGGGTTGCCGCAGCGCACCTGGACCTCGGCCAGTAACGCTGCCTCACCACCCTGCGTAAGGAACTTCACCATGACAAGAACGATAAGAACGTTGCAGCTGTGTTTGATCGGAACTGGTCTGCTCGGAGGGCAGGCCGCCCAGGCCTATGATCTGCCGCCGGTCAACCTGGGTCTTACCTCATTCCTCGACGGCGGCTTGCCGGCTGGCCCTGGCTGGTACATCCAGCAATACTTCCAGGACTACCGGGCCGACCACCTGCGCGACCAGGACGGCAAAGACCTGCCATTGCCGGATCAGGAGTTGCATTTCCAACTGGCCGTGACCCAGCTCAGCTACCTCTCCAACCTGCGCCTGGGTAATGCCAGTCTCGGCCTGAACGCCGTGCTGCCGGTGGTGACCCGGATGGACGTCGACGACGGCCTGAACAACGCGGTCCTGAAGGCGCAGAGCGGGGTAGGGGATCTGCTGATCGGTCCCTTCATCCAGTTCGACCCTATCATGGGGCCGGACGGTCCGCGCTTCGTCCACCGCATCGAGTTGCAGGTGAACCTGCCGACCGGCAAGTACGACGATGATCACGCCATCAATCCCGGCGCCAACGCTTGGTCGTTCAACCCTTACTGGGCGGGGACCTACTGGTTCACGCCGAAGTGGACCGCCTCGATTCGCGCACACTACCTGTACAACGGGAAGAACGACGATCCTAACTACACCTATGGTGGTGCGGACGACATCCAGGCCGGGCAGGCGGTGCATGCCAACCTGGCCACCGAGTACGCGGTGACGCCGCAACTGCGCCTGGGGTTAAACGGCTACTGGTTGAACCAGTTTACCGACACCAAGATCAACGGCCACGAAGTGTCGGGGCGTCGGGAAAAGGTCTGGGCCATCGGCCCCGGGGCGATGTACAGCTTCTCCAAAGAAGACCACCTGTTCTTTAACGCCTACTTCGAGCAGGACGTGGAGAATCGCCCCGAAGGAACCCGCCTGCAGGTCCGCTACGTCCATCACTTCTGATTACGGCAAGTTTCAGTTTCTGTTGGACCTTGTCCTCTCACCTGCCCTACCGGGCAGGTTTTTTTTTGAAGGTGCGCCCAGCATGGGCGCACTACAGAAATGCCGCTCCAGACCTTCGAGCGCTCGTGGGCGACCCTTGCACGAGGGCTCCCTTGGCTAGCCGCTGTTACACGACCTCCTGGGACACGATCGCGTGCTCTGGCCGATGAGGGGTGCCTGCGCAGGAGGACCTCGAACGTAAGATTGCCGCGCGCAAGCCTGTGCCGCCGTCGGTCTGCAGGGACGCGCGGGCTTGTTGT
>JAKFDG010000237.1:0-5230 GCA_036677285.1 Pseudoxanthomonas sp. | reverse complement strand
TCCGACTGCCAGTGCGTCGCGCTGGCATCGATACGTATCGGCAACCGGTGCTTTACCTGCACCAGGGCTGCCTGGTGTGCCGCGCCGAGGGGTTTGCCGCGCTCACGCGGATCAAGGTGAAGTGTGGCGATCGCGAGATTATTGCCATATTGAACGTCGTAATTGGCGACTGGCTCAGAGAAGACGAAGCCGCGCTTTCGGAGGCAGCATGGCAGGCGCTGAGTCCCGGCCCAGGTGCGCTTGCCGAGTTCGCCCATGCCGAACCACCCGGATCCACCGGCGCGGTGCGAGCCAAGGTCTTTGGCGCACGCCTGGGCGAAGCCGAATTCGAGTCCGTGCTGCGGGACGTAATGGCGGCGCGTCTCTCGGACATGGAACTTGCCGCGTTCGTCACCGCCTGCGCCGGCGACCGGATGGACCTGGATGAGTCCGTGGCGCTGACGCGCGCAATGATCTCGGTAGGCGAGCGGCTCGACTGGGGGCCGGGGCCGGTCCTGGACAAGCATTGCGTAGGCGGTCTTCCCGGCAATCGCACTACGCCGATTGTCGTCTCCATTGTTGCCGCGCTGGGTCATCGCATTCCCAAGACCTCCTCGCGTGCCATCACGTCGCCGGCCGGGACCGCCGATGTCATGGCGACGATGACGCAGGTCGATCTGGAGCCCGGCGCCTTGCGGCGCGTGGTGGAGCGCGAGGGCGGTTGCCTGGCGTCAGGCGGAAGGATGCGGTTGAGTCCGGCCGACGACATACTGATCCAGATCGAGCGGCCGCTGGACTTCGACAGCGATGGCCAGATGGTCGCAAGCATCCTGTCGAAAAAGGCGGCTGCCGGATCGACGCATGTACTGATCGATATCCCGGTCGGCCCCACCGCCAAGATCCGGACGCCTGCAGCGGCGGATGCGATCGCGCGGCGCCTTGCATTCGTGGGCGAAGCGGTGGGACTGCGGGTGGGCATTCACCTCTCCGATGGGCGACAGCCGGTTGGGTGGGGGATCGGGCCTGCGCTGGAGGCACATGATGTCCTGGCCGTCCTGCGCAACAAGGCAGGTGCACCAGGTGATCTGCGCGAACGAGCACTCGACGTGGCGGGTGCCGTGCTCGATCTGTCGCCCGGGGCAACGCAGGGCAGTGGACGTGCGCTGGCCAGCGAAGTTCTCCGATCCGGCGCCGCCCTTCACAAGTTCCTGGCCATCTGTGCGGCGCAGGGAGGTTTCCAGGAACCCGGGACAGCGCAGTTCATCAAGCCCTGCCTTGCCCCGATCAGCGGGCGAATCATATGCATAGACAATCGCCGCCTGGCGCGTGTCGCCAAGCTGGCGGGCGCGCCGCACGACGCTATAGCCGGGGTGGTGTGCATGTTGCGCGAAGGCGATCCAATCGAACGCGGAGCGGCGCTATTCGAAGTGCACGCCGCGACGCGAGGCGAACTGGCCTATGCGCTGGACTATGCCTTTGCGCATCCGGACATCCTGACCATCGGGCCTGAATAGCCATGATGCCGGTTCTGCTTTCCTTCCCCGACGATCGATTGCTGGCAACGGCCGTCGCCGGCCGAATCGGTGCCCGTGTGGGTCGGCTGGAATGGCGGCATTTCCCCGATGGCGAGTCCCTGATCGCGGTTGACGAAGGGGTTGCCGGCGCCGACGTCGTGCTATTCGCCAGCCTCGACAATCCCGACCACAAGGCATTGCCGCTGAGGTTCGCCGCGCAGACCGCGCGGGAACACGGTGCCCGCAGGGTGGGCCTCGTGGCGCCGTACCTGGCCTACATGCGCCAGGATGCCCGCTTTCATGCCGGCGAAAGCATCAGTGCGGTTGCATTTGCGAAGTTTCTTGACGAGAGCGTGGATTGGCTGGTGACGGTGGATCCGCATCTGCATCGCATAGCGGCACTCGGCGATGTGTTTCGGATGCCTTCCACGGCCGTCGCCGCCGCGCCTCAATTGGCGAAGTGGATTCGCAATGAAGTCGCCCAACCGATACTGATCGGACCCGACAGCGAAAGCGCCCAGTGGGTGGCCGAGGTAGCGCGTGGGGCGGGTGTTCCGTATGACGTGTTGCGCAAGAACCGGCGTGGTGATCGTGAAGTCGAGGTCAGCCTCCCCGACGTCGAGCGCTTGCGCGGCTACACGCCCGTACTCGTGGATGACATCGTGTCCACCGGGCGTACCCTGATCGCCGCGCTCGAGCACCTGCACCGGCTGCAGTTGCCGCCGGCTGTGTGCGTAGTGATTCACGCGATCTTCGCCGGCGACGCGTGGGAGGCCTTGCAACGGGCCGGAGTGGGGCGGGTCGTGAGTACCGATAGCATCATCCACCCCAGTAATGCGATCAGTTTGGCCGAACCGATCGCGGCTGCAGTTGCTGCGCATTTGGCCGCAAGCTAAAGAGAGTCCGCCATGACCTGCGACGAAATACCGGAAGAAGGCCTCCTGGCCTACGGGATCGGAAGCGAGCTGGATCCGCCCATGCGGCGGCGGGTCGAAGCCTCCGCCGCTGGTTATCGCGCCGCGGACCCGGCGTTTGCCGAGTGGGCCGCGGGCTATGGCGTCATCATCCACGACCCGCTGACCCAGGGGCGCATCCATGCATTGGTGCAGACGCTGGTGGAGGAAGGCTCAGTGCCGGACGCGGCCACGGCGTATCGCCGCCTGGCTGCGGTCGATCGTCTCGCCAGCGCCGCCATGTGGCTGGTTACGCACATGACCTATGCACGACAGGTCAGGCTGGATGGTGGCCAACTGGCTGCCAGTGATTTCAAGCCGCACCCCGAGGGACATACCGGCGGTTCGTTGAACATGGTGCCGGCTTACGCGGCCTATTTGGCGCTCAACGCCCTGACCGGACATACGCGAAGCTGGCTGATGGGACAGGGACATTGCGTGGCCGCGGTCGACGCGGTCAACCTGCTCGTGGGCAACATGGGTCCCGCGCACGCGGAGCGTTACGGTCTGGACGACGCACGGCTTTCCCGCTTCGTCAGCGATTTCTACTCGTATGCCGTGCGCGCCGACGGCCATCCCGATTCGCCGTTGGGCTCCCACGTCAATGCGCATACCGCGGGCAGCCTCCAGGAGGGCGGCTATCTCGGATTCGCAGAACTGCACTACGCCCACGCGCCGCTGCCAGGCGAACGGCTCGTCGCGTTTCTCAGCGATGGTGCGTTCGAAGAGCAGCGAGGCAGCGATTGGGCGCCGCGATGGTGGCGGCCGGAAGACTGTGGATTCATCGCGCCGGTCATGATCCTCAACGGCCGCCGCATCGAGCAACGCACCCAGATCGCCCAGCAGGGTGGCGAGCGCTGGCTGTATGCGCACCTTCAGCTCAACGGCTTCGAACCCATCGGGATCGACGGGCGCGACCCGGCGAGCATTGTCTGGGGTATCCATGCCATCGAACTGGGACAGCAGGCGAGGCTCGATGCCCGTCTCGCTGGCGGCTCCGACAGCGGGATGCCTTTGCGATACGGAGTCGCCCAGGCGCCGAAAGGCTATGGTCTTCCGGGCGCCGGCAGCAACCGCGCGCACAATCTGCCATTGGCGGGAAACCCATCCAGCAACGAAGCCGCGCGCGACGAGTTCAACACGGCCTGCAGGCGCTTGCATGTTCCTGAAGCCGAACTGCGTGAAGCGGTGTCCCTCCTGGCCACGCATGGCGTGCAACGCCGGCCACTGGAACGGGATCATGCGCTGGCGATGCGCCAGGTGCCATTGCCGAGACTCCCGGAACCTGATTGGCGCACGCCGGGCGAAACCGTCGCCCCGATGGCGGCGCTCGACGAGTATTTCGTTGCGACGGTAGCCGCCAACCCCGGATTGCGGCCACGGGTGGGCAACCCGGACGAGCTCCGCAGCAATCGCCTGGATCACACACTCGATCGCCTCAAGCATCGTGTGCAGGCGCCCGAGGCGGGCGTGGCCGAGGCCTGCGATGGCGCCGTCATCACCGCACTCAATGAAGAGGCCGTGGTCTGCGCCGCGTTGGCGAACAAGGGCGGCATCAACCTGGTGGTCACCTACGAGGCCTTCGCCGTGAAGATGCTGGGCGCGCTGCGCCAGGAGCTGATCTTCGCCCGGCAGCTGCGCCGGGCAGGCCGAGCGCCTGGCTGGTTGTCGATGCCGCTCGTGCTGACCTCGCATACCTGGGAGAACGCCAAGAACGAGCAGTCGCATCAGGATCCGACCTTGACAGAAGCCTTGCTCGGCGAGATGCAGGATGGGGTGCGCGTGATATTCCCGCCGGATGCAAATGCCGCGCAAGCCGCACTGGAAACGGTGTATGGCGAATACGGGCGCATCGCTGCGTTGGTGGTACCCAAACGCGAACTGCCCGTGGTGCTGGATGCCCGACAAGCCATGGCCCTGTTGCGCGACGGTGCGCTGTCCCTCGCACACGACCCTGACGCCGTGATCGACCTGGTCGCCACTGGTGCATATCAACTCGCTGCGGTACGCCGTGCCTGGGAGCGGCTGCGCGAACACAATGTAGCGGCCAACCTGATTTACCTGGGCGAGCCCGGTCGCTTCCGCGCACCGCGCGACGGAGCAGAATCGGAGTACGTCCATGATGACGAAACCCTGCGGCGCTGGTTCATGCCTGCCCAACCGCGCCTGTTCGTGACGCACATGCGCCCCGAGCCGTTCCTGGGTGCGTTGCGTCGACTGGACGATGGCCCTCGTCTTACCCAATCGCTGGGATATAGGAACCGGGGCGGCACCCTCGACGTCGAGGGACTGATGTTCGCCAACCGTTGCACCTGGGCCCATGCAGTCGAGGCTGCTGCCAACCTGCTGGGACATCCACCGGCTGCCTGGCTTTCATCCGCGGAGTACGAAGCTGTCATGGGGCATGGGCTGCCGGCGGTGTTGTGGCAGGAGCCCGCATGACGGCGTCCGGCGAGGGCTCGCTATTGGCGCTGAATCTGGGCTCGGCCACCTTGAAAGCTGCGCGCTTCGACGGATTTGGCCTCGCTGCGGGGAAGCCGAGACTGTCGCGGAGGATCGAGCTTACGCTCGATGAATCCACCGGCGATCCACGGACTTTGCTGGCACAGGCAACCGATGCACTTGGATTTGTCGCGGCGCCGACATGGATAGGGCACCGGATCGTCCACGGCGGCGACGCCGAGGCAGCACGCATCCTCGATGGAGGTGAGATCAGCCGGTTGCAAGCGCTGGCAAGCCTGGCGCCAATGCATCAACCGCCTGCGCTGGCGTTGGTGGAAAGTG
>JAKFDG010000236.1:0-5231 GCA_036677285.1 Pseudoxanthomonas sp. | reverse complement strand
CCGTCCACCACCACGTCCGCCCACTGCTTGGCATCGCCCAGGTTGAAATTTTCGATCTCCAGGCCTGCCGGCAGCAGATCGGTGAACAACGCATCGGGAATGCTCACGTCCGGGGTAATCCCGACCCGCACGATCAACGCCTCGCCTTCCTTCAGCGTGCCGCCCTTCCATTCCTTGCCATCGGTGGTGTAGTACCTGCGCTCGATCCCGATCTGGCGATTGTCCGGAGCAGGCGCCGTGCGCGGGATACCGGCCACTTCCATGCTCGCGAACAATGGCGGCTGGCCTTCCGGTGCGAAGCGCACGCCTCGCGCGAGTGTCGCGTAGTCGAAAGTGCGGCCGAAGACCTTGGTGGCGGCGACCTGCTCGCTTTCACCGCCGACACTGTAGCTGCCCGAGACCAGCTTCTTCTGGTCGACCATCAAGGCCTTCCCGAGACGCGCCAGTGCGACTTGCTCCTGCGTGCTCAGGTAGAACCAGGTGTTGTTGCGGCGCACATCCAGCTCACGGCCCAATGCGATCGAACGCGCGTCGTACTCGGGCTTGCTCACCTTGCGCTCGTGGACCAGCGCGATCATCAGCGCGTCATCCCTCAGGCGCGTACCGTAGTCGCCCAGGTATTCAGGGCGATCGCCCTTCTTCGCGAACCCTTCTGCAATCGCTTTCTGCCCCCGGTTCTTGTCGCCTTGAAGGTTCAAAGCGATGCCAAGGTGCACCAGCGGCAATCCGGTGATGCTCTTACCGCGTTCGTTGTCGTACAACGCACGCAAGGTGCCCAATGGTGCGCGGTTGACCCGAGCAAGTACGTAGCCGGCGTAGGCCTGGTTGGCGAACTTGAGGTGGTCGCGACTGTCGTAACCGTAGAACTGCGCTCCGCCCGACAGCAGGTCCTCGCTGAGCCGCGTCAACGCCTTCTGCAGCACGCTTTCCGGCACCGCGAATCCGCCTTCCTTCGCATCCAGCAGGAACTCGACGATGTACGGCGTCAGACCCGGGTTGACGTAGCCGTCATCGCCCCACATCGAGAAATGGCCCGTGGAAACCTGCATCGAAGCCAGGCGGCCGAACGCGCCCTCCATGCGCTCGCGGCGTTTCTTCGCATCCAGCCCTTTCACGCCAAGCATCTTTGCGGTGGCGTCATCCAGTTCCAGGGCCGCATAACCCTTGCTGGTGGTCTGTTCGGCGCAGCCGTACGGATACTCCAATGCGCCCTGCAAGGCGCTGGCGAACGGGATCGGCGGCAGGGCGCTGATCATCATCCGCACGTTGACCGAACCGGTCATCAGGCCATCGGCGAAACCCGTGCCGAGTTCCACCGGAGCGACCGGATCCAGCACCCGCGTTTGTGCACGCAGCACCGCAGGCCACGCCGCGCGCACCGGCACGTCGTACTTGCGGTCGACCTTGAACCCACCGCCATCCACGCGCACGCGCACCTGTGCCGTCGTGTAGCCCTCGCCTGCGGTGACCGGGAAGCTGAGCGTGGTCTTGGCTTCGCTGCCCAGTTTGGCGTTGCGCGCGGATTGCACGATCGACAACGGACCGATGCCATCTACCTGGACCCTGAAATCACCCGACTTGCCTGTGAAGTTCTGGATGTCCAGCGTCACCGTGCTCTTGTCGCCGGGCGCCAGCACGCGTGGCAGGCTGGCCTCGGCCACGATCGGCGCGCGCACCAGGATTTCGCGATCCTTGTTGCCATAGCGGTCATCCGAATACACCAGCGCCGATACCCGCAGCGTCCCGTTGAAATCGGGAACCTTCAGTCGCACCCGCGCATTGCCCTTCGCATCCAGCTGCACCGGTCCGGAGAACAGGTCCACGGTCTGCACGCGGGAGGTCGGACGCTTGGCCTGTGGCAACGCGGCCAGGGGCATGTCGCCGCCGAAACGGATCTTCGCGCTGCCGCCTTCGAAGCTCTCGATCACGCGACCGTAGATATCGTAGGCGTCGACGCCAAGCCGGCGCTGGGCGAAGAACTGCGCGTTGGCATCCGGCACCGGGAAGCGGGTGATGTTGAGGATGCCCACGTCCACCGCGGAAACGGTGACATGCGCCTGTTTGCCCGCCAGTTCCGGCACGCTGACGGTGACCGGCAGGTCCTGCTCCGGACGCATCTGTTGTGGCGCGGCCAGGCCCACGGAGACGCGGCGAGTCCTGCGGTCCATCGGCACGTGCGCCACGCCCACTGCACGGGCAGGCGTGATCTTGCTGGGCACCGAGCCACCACGGAAAACCAGCGCGGTCACGTACACGTCGTGGCGCTCCCAGTCCTTGGTCACCGGAATCTCGAAGCTGCTGCCCGGTTTGGCGTCGATCTCCTGCACGTACAGCATGCGGTCGCTTTCGACCATCAGCAGACCCTTGCCCGGATGTGGGGGCGTAACCGTGACCTTGAGCGTGTCCCCAGCCTTGTAGCCGGTCTTGTCCAGGGCGATCTTGACCTTGTCGGGGCGCGCGTCCAGGCCACGGTTCTCGTCGTCCCAGCTCCAGCCGGCGGTGAACGGATAGCGCGTGGTCAGGCCCGTTGCCGGATCGAATACGTCGAGCCGATAGCCACCCCACTCCACCGGGTAATCGATCCTGGCCGCGGTCGCGCCTATGTCGACCGTCTTGACTTCGAGGTTCTCGTAGCGTTGGGTGAAATCGTAGTCCCAGCCATCGTCCTCGTCGTAATTCCAGTGATAGTCGCGATGCTCGCGCACCAAAGTGATCTTCAAGCCTCTGGCTGGCTGCGGCTTGCCAGCCGCGTCGACGCGCAGCAGTTCGAAGCGCGCATTGCCATTGGCATCGGCACCATCCTTGTCGTCGAACAGCGGGCGCACGCCGACCAGTGCATTCGCCGGCCACAACACACGCTTCAACGTGCGATTGACCGTGCGACCGCCGGTTTCATACACGCTACCCGACACCACCGCTGCGATGGTGCTGGTGGGCTTGGCTTCGGCCGGCAACGCGATGTCTTCTTCATGCACGCCCTTCGCATCGAAGGTTGTATCGATGATGTCCTTCGCTTCCTTGGGCAGGTCCAGGGTGGGATCGCCGAAGAAATAGCCCGGCAATTGCTCCAGCGGATGCTGCTCCACCGCCACCGCAAGCTTGGCGGTGAAGCGATTGCCATCGGCCGGGGCGCCATACAGGTACGCCGCCGTCGCCTTGAGCTTGAACGGTTCGCCGGGCTTGAGCACCTGCTGAGCGGTTTCCAGGTCCAGCTTCATGCGCTCGGGCAGGAATTCCTCGATGCGCAGGGCCATGCCCTGCACCGCGTCCTTGCTGGCCGGATCGGTGCGGAACTCGACCTGCCAGCGACCGGTCGGCGCTTCCACCGGGATCAGTTGCTCGAAACTGAAATAGCCCTGCGCACCCGGTTGTATGCGGGTTTCACGGAAAGTCTTGCCATCTGGCTGCCTCAGGCGCAGGAAGATCGGTTGCGGCTTGGTCGGCTTGCCGTTGTTGTCGCGCAACAGCGCCGAGACGCGCACCGTTTCGCCCGGGCGATACAGGTCGCGGCCGGCCCAGGCGAACACGTCGAACCAGGCCGACTCACGACCCGCTACCGAAAACTCGGACAGATCCAGCGCCGGCTGGTTGAACGGGAGCATCGACACATCCTTGCCACGCCTGGCGATCAGCACGTGGCCTGCGTCGAGCTTGTAATTGAGCAAGGCGTTGCCGTTGCTGTCGGTCTCGCCCTTCAGGAACACCTCGCCCTGCGGGTCCAGCACTTTCAGTTCCACCCCGCCCACGGATTCACCACCGTTGAGCGACGCGGTATGCACGAACAGCTTGTCCTTGTAGGCGCGCGCATGCAGGCCAAGGTCGCTGACAGTGAAGAACGCGGTCTCGAAATCGCCGGAGAACCTGCCGGTCCGCTTCATCACCGCGAAGTACAAACCCGGTTCCTGCAGCTCCGTGATGTCCTGGATCGGCAGGTAGGTCAACGCTCGCTCGTTGGGCTTGCCGCCCAGCAGGAAGCGGTTGACGTAAACCGGCTCGGCCAGGTCGCCCAAGGGAGTCTTGTCGTCGTAATCGCTGTCGAGGTCCCAGCTGCCACGGCGCCCGCCGCGCTGGTATTCGGAGAAGAACTTCGGCAGGTTCTTCTCGGTGACGTGTAGGAACTCGACGTCCACCTCCTTGACGTTGATCGACACCACCGGCAAACCACGGCTTTCGCGTGCGGGCAGCACGCTGCCTTGCGAGGCAAAGCCGACGGCGGGGTCGAGCTGGCCGGTGTGGACCTTCTGCTTCAGTTCCTTGCCCAGGCGGCTGCCGTCGGCTGCCAGCAGGTCGGCGCGCACCAGGACCTCGTAGTCCTTGGCCGCTTCCACGTAGGGGAAGCGCAGCACCAGGCCCTTGTCGTCCAGCACCCAGCTGCCTTTGATTACCGCGCCCTTGTTGTCGGTGACGGCAAGCAGGCCGTCGAAGTTCTGCGAACCCACCAACGGCCGCGTGAATTCCAAAGCAATGGCCAGGTCGCCGTCGTGTTCATCGGGATAAGCGCTGGCCAGGGCGAAGCCCTTGATTTCTTCCTTCTGCGCCTTGATCGGCTCGCCCGTGGCTTCGGGCAGTTGACCCGATTCATTGCGTTTGCACGCCGCCAGCGCCAACAACAACAGCAGTGAAACGAAAAACGCGCGCATCCATTGGATGCGCGCGTTGGTCCTTGCTTGCGAGGCCGATTCCATTTTGCGTTTCCTGCCGTGGATGTATTGGCAGTATAGAACGCAAAAAGATTCGGTTATGGGTCAACGGCACTCGGTTTCGAGTGCCGTTTAAGTCACGCCTCCGGGTGCGATTCCGAAGAGATGTCGACGACCTCGGCCATGCCTTCATCGTCGTCATCCAGCGACGCATCCAGGCGTTCGACCGCCTGCAGGGTTTCGTCCTTGGCCAGCTTGATCAGGGTCACGCCCTGGGTATTCCGGCCAACCTGCGAAATCTCCGCGGCGCGGGTTCGCACCAGGGTGCCGCCGTCGGAAATCAACAGCACCTCATGATGGTCCGAAAGCTGTACCGCGCCGACCAGCTGGCCGTTGCGGGTCGTGGTCTGCAGCGCGATCACGCCCTGGGTGCCGCGTCCCTTGCGCGGGTAGTCTTCGACCGGCGTACGCTTTCCGTAGCCGCGTTCGCTCGCAGTAAGGATGTCGCCATCGCCTTCGACCACGATCAGGCTGCGCACCTGTTCGCCCTTGGCCAGGCGGATGCCGCGTACGCCGGTGGTGTTGCGGCCG
>JAKFDG010000235.1:0-2381 GCA_036677285.1 Pseudoxanthomonas sp. | reverse complement strand
CCGCCGTTGATGCTGAAGACCGCCGACAACCCGGGCGGCCTGCCGATCGAGGTGTTCGACGGCATCCGCAAGGCCTCGCTGGAGAACCGATCGCAGCTGTACCTGGATCTCGCGTCCGGTCCGTTCTACGGCTTCAATCGCCCCGGCGCGAAGGTCTCGCAGGGCCTGATCGACAGCTGGTGGGCACAGGGCATGCAGGCCGGCCACAAGAACACGTACGACTCCATCGCCGCGTTCTCGGCCACCGACTTCCGCGAGGACCTGAAGAAGTTCGACGTACCCACGCTGGTCATCCACGGTGACGACGACCAGATCGTGCCGATCGACGCCGCCGCCCGCAGCGCGGCCAAGCTGATCAAGGGTTCGCAGCTGATCGTCTATCCGGGCGCACCGCACGGCCTGACCGACACGCACAAGGACCGCGTGAACCAGGATCTGTTGAAGTTCCTGCAGCAGTAATCCGATCAATGCGTCGGAAACGAGAACGGCCGCAGTTGCTGCGGCCGTTTCCCTTTGTTCGCGGGAGCGGTGCGGTCGTGCCGATCTATTTCGATCGGCGGAGGATGAACTCGTCATCCAGCGTCTTGCCAACCGGGAACTTGTACGCGCCTACGCGCTGGAAGCCGTGGCGTTCGTAGAAACGCTGCGCACCGAAGTTCTCCGACCACACGCCGATCCACAAGGTGCGTGGACCGTCCCGCTCCAGCCAAGCGAGCGCGGCCTGGAACAGCTTCCCGCCCCAGCCGCTGTTGTGCGCGCGCTTGAGTACGTAAAGACGCTTCAGCTCGCCATCGCCGGCGCGCACGTCCGGGTGCGGCAGGCCGCAGGGGCCGGCGAAGGCATGGCCGATGGCGATGCCGTCGTCCTCCAGCAGCCACATCGCGTTCGCCGCATCGGCGAGGCTGCTGCGTTGCGCTTCGGGCGAATAGCTGTGCTCGAGGAAGTACTGCAGGTCCTCGGGCGGATACAGGGCGCCGAAGGTCTCCACGAAGGTCTCCGACGCAATCCGCGACATCAACGCCGCGTCGTCCACGGTGGCGCGACGGATCGAGTAATGGCTACTGCTCATCGATGGCTCACTGGGGTGTTTTTTCCGCCTTCGGACGCACCGAAATGTGCACTTCGGCCAGCTGCGCGTCCGGCACTTCCGAAGGCGCGCCGGTCATCAGGCACTGCGCGGTGGTGGTCTTGGGGAAGGCGATGACGTCGCGGATCGATTCGGTGCCTGCCATCAGCGCGGCGATGCGGTCGATGCCGAAAGCGATGCCACCATGCGGCGGCGCGCCGTACTTCAGCGCGTCGAGCAGGAAGCCGAACTTGGCCTCGGCCTCTTCCGCGCCGATGCCGAGCAGCTCGAACACCGCGCTCTGCATGTCCGGGCGATGGATGCGGATCGAACCACCGCCGATCTCGTTGCCGTTCAGCACCATGTCGTAGCCGCGCGACACCGCGGTCTTCGCATTCGCGCGCAGGTCGGCGATATCGTCCACCGCGGGCGCGGTGAATGGATGATGGAGGGCGACGTAGCGCTGCGCCTCCTCGTCCCATTCGAACATCGGGAAGTCGGTGACCCACAGCGGCGCCCAGCGGTCGGCGACCAGGTTGAAGTCCTTGCCGACTTTCAGGCGCAGCGCGCCCATGAAGTCACTGACCGTGTTGTATTTGCCGGCGCCGAAGAACACCAGGTCGCCGTTCTGCAGACCCGTCGCCTTCATGAGTTCCGCAAAAGCAGCCTCGGCGAAGAACTTGGCGATCGGCGAGGTGACTTCACCATTCTCGCCCAGCTTGATGTAGGCCAGGCCCTTGGCGCCGTACTTGGCGGCATGCGCGCCGAGATCATCGATCTGCTTGCGCGACAAGGTTGCGCCACCTGGGATGCGCAGCGCGGCGACCCGGCCTTCCGGGTTCGCGGCCCAGTCGGTGAACACCTTGAACTCGCTGTCCTTGACCAGTTCGGCGACGTCGACCAGCTCAAGCGGATTGCGCAGGTCCGGCTTGTCCGAACCGTAGCGGCGCATCGCCTCGGCATAGGTCAGGCGCGGGAACTCCGCGTCCAGTTCAACGCCCATCACCTGCTTGAAGATGTCGCGGATCATGCCTTCCACGGTGTCCTGCACGTCGCGCTCGCGGACGAAGGCGAACTCCATGTCCAGCTGGGTGAACTCGAGCTGGCGGTCGGCGCGCAGGGCTTCGTCGCGGAAGCAGCGCGCGATCTGGTAGTAGCGGTCGAAGCCAGCCACCATCAGGATCTGCTTGAACAGCTGCGGCGACTGCGGCAGCGCGTAGAACTCGCCCGGGTGCATGCGCGCCGGCACCAGGAAGTCACGCGCGCCCTCGGGCGTGGCCTTGGTCAGGATCGGCGTTTCGATGTCCTGGAAATC
>JAKFDG010000234.1:0-3302 GCA_036677285.1 Pseudoxanthomonas sp. | reverse complement strand
GGCTGGCGTATCAATCCGCTGGTCTGCTATGACCTGCGTTTCCCGGTCTATTCGCGCAACCGCTACAACGTGGAGCGGGAAGGCCAGCTGGATTTCGACCTGCAGATATTCGTCGCCAACTGGCCGGCTGCGCGCGCGTATGCGTGGAAGACGTTGCTGCGCGCGCGCGCGATCGAAAATCTTTGTTATGTCGCTGCGGTCAACGGGGTGGGCGTGGACGGCAACGGCCTGGAGTACTCCGGCGACAGCGCGGTGATCGATTTCATGGGCCAGCCGCTGATCGAAACTACCGGTGAGGAAGGCGTGGTCAACGCCACGATCTCGGCGTCGGAACTGGCAGCGCATCGCGAACGTTTTCCGGCGATGCTGGATGGGGATGCCTTTACGCTTTCATGATCCGGCGCCGCATGAGCTGGCCGCGTGTGATCAAGGCGCGGACGGCGGCTCGATCCGGAACAGTTTGCCGTCGTTTTCGTCGGTCAACACGTAGATGTTACCGTCCGGTCCCACGCGCACATCGCGCACGCGTTCGCCGATTTCGTTGAGCAGCCGTTCCTCGCCGACGATCCGGTCGCCCTGCAGGGCCAGGCGGATGAGGTTGCGTTCCACCAGTGCGCCCAGGAACAGGCTGTCGTTCCACGGCGCGCCGGGATGCCCGGTGTAGAACGCCATGCCGCTGAGCGCGGGAGATTTCTCCCAGACATGGTGCGGCGGCTCCATGCCGGGTTTTTCCGAGCCTTCGGCTTCGGGAATAGGGAAACCGGAGTAATTGATGCCGTGGGTGACGATTGGCCAGCCGTAATTCCGCCCCGGTTGGGGCAAGTTGATCTCGTCGCCGCCGCGCGGCCCGTGTTCGCTCTGCCACAGCTTGTTCGTGCGTGGGTCGAAGGCCAGGCCTTGCATGTTGCGATGGCCGTAGCTCCAGATCTCCGGACGTGCGCCTGTTTGGCCGATGAAGGGATTGTCCCTGGGCGCATTGCCTTCCAGGTCCAGCCGCACCAGCTTGCCTTGCAGCTTTTCCAGGTGTTGCGCGGTAGGACGGTCGTTGCGTTCGCCCTGGCTGATGAACAGATGGCCTCGCCCATCGAAGGCAAGCCGCGAGCCGAAGTGATTGGGTCCTTCCAGTTTTGGCTGCTGCTGGTAGACCACCTTGAGATCGCTGAGTCCGGCGTTGCCGAGCGTCGCGTAGGCCACCGCGGTCCCGGCGGTGCCGTTCTCGCCCGGC
This sequence comes from Pseudoxanthomonas sp., assembly GCA_036677285.1. Classification (GTDB taxonomy): domain Bacteria; phylum Pseudomonadota; class Gammaproteobacteria; order Xanthomonadales; family Xanthomonadaceae; genus Pseudoxanthomonas_A. The sequence continues at coordinate 2,077 of JAKFDG010000234.1, read as the reverse complement.
TCGGCGTAACTGAAGTACAGGCGTTGATCTTTGGCGAAATTTGGAGAGAGGGCCAGATCCAGCAGTCCTCCCTGGCCTTGCGCGAAGACCACGGGCACGCCCGCCAGCGGCGCGGATATGCTGCCGTCGCTGCCGATCCTGCGGATACGGCCGGGTCGCTCACTGACCAGGATCGCTCCGTCGGGCAGGAATGCCATTGCCCAGGGATGGTCGAGGCCGCGAGCGATCTCGCTGATGCGGATATCGCCCAGTTGGCCGGGCAGTGTCCGCACCGGCGTGGAGCTTCCCTGCGGGAGCGCGGTTGTGACGGAGTCTTGGGGACTCGCGGGCTTGCAAGCGGCCAGTGGCAGGACGATGGCGAAGGCGAGGGCGTGACGGGGAAGGGAATAGCGCATCGGTTTATAGGGTCCGGTGGTTGTCGATGGATGGGTCAGCGATACCCCGAAGCCTGGAGCTCGAACAGTTCGGCATAGCGTCCGCCCTGTGCGAGCAGTTGCTCGTGGGTTCCACTGGCTTCCAGCTGGCCTTCGTTCAACACCAGGATGCGATCGGCCATGCGCACGCTGGAGAAACGATGCGAGATCAGCACGGCGGTGCGGCCGTCCGAGAGTTCCTTGAAGCGTTGGAACACCTCGAACTCCGAACGCGCATCCAACGCCGCGGTGGGCTCGTCAAGGATCATCACCTGCGCATCGCGCATGTAGGCGCGGGCGATGGCGATCTTCTGCCACTGGCCGCCGGACAGGTCCACGCCGGTCTTGAAGCGGCGCCCGACCAGCTGGTCGTAGCCATTGGGCAGCGAGGCAATGACTTCATCGGCCATGGCGCGCCTGGCCGCTTCGCGGATGCGGGCGTCGTCGTCCATCGCGTCGACTTGGCCCACGCCGATGTTTTCGCCGGCGGTCAGGTTGTAGCGCACGAAATCCTGGAAGATCACGCCGATGTTGGCGCGCAGCTCCTCGATGTCGTATTCACGCAAATCGCGCCCGTCCAGCAGGATCCGACCCTCATCCGGGTCGTACAGGCGCGCCAGCAATTTCACCAACGTGGTTTTGCCGGCGCCGTTCTCGCCGACCAGGGCCAATACCTCGCCTGCGCGCAGCTCAAAATCGAGATGGCGCACAGCCCATCGCTCCGCATCGGGATAGCGGAAACCCACGTCCTCGAACGCGAATCCGCGAGCAATGGGTTTGGGAACTGGAGTCGGATGCTCTGGCGATTTGATCTCCGGCTCGATCTCGAAGAACGAGAACAGGTCGTCCAGGTACAGCGCCTGGCTGGCCACCTGCGAGAAGCCCACCAGCAGACCTTCCAGCAGCTGGCGCAGGCGGCGGAAGCTGCCTGCCAGGAAGGTCAGGTCGCCGATGGTGAAGTCGCCTCGCACCGTCCGCCAGGCAATGTAGCCGTAGGCGATGTAGTAGCCCAGGGTGCCGAGCGCGGCGAACAGCGCGCCCCACACCGCGCGCTTCTTGGCCAGCGCGCGATTGGCCTTGAAGAACTTGTCGGCCAGGGTGCGGTAGCGTGCGATGAGGAAGTGGTGGAGGTTGAAGATCTTCACCTCCTTGGCGCTCTCGACACTGGCGCCGGTCTGGCGCACGTATTCCAGCTGGCGGCGTTCCGGTGTCCATTGGAAGTTCAGCGAGTAACCCATGGCGTTGAAATGCGCCTCGCCGACGAAGGCCGGGATCAGCGCCACCGCGAGCAGTGCGATCAGCCAGGGTGCGTATACCAGCAGGCCGGCGGCGAAGCCGATCACGGTGATGGCGTCCTGCAGCTGGCCGAACAGCATGCTCATCAGGTTCATGCGGCCCATGGTCTGGCGGCGTGCGCGATCCAGCTTGTCCTGCAGGTCGGGATCCTCGAAATCCTCCAGATCCAGGGTCGCCGCGTGTTCCATCAGGCGGATGCTGGTGGCGTTGGTGAACAACTCCGACAGCAGGGAATCGGCGTAGCTGACCATGCGGCCCAGCAGGTCGGACAGGATGGCGAGCGCGAACTCGAGCACCAGCAACCACAGCAAGGGATTGAGCTGGCCGCTGCGCCAGGCGTCGCCGAGGGTATCGAAGCCAAGTCCCAA